>CAZCJA010000041.1:0-3131 GCA_964499015.1 uncultured Elusimicrobia bacterium | reverse complement strand
CGCGCGTAGCCGCCGAAAATTTCGTCTCCGCCTTGCCCGCCCAACAACACTTTGCGGTGTTGCGATGCGAGTTTTGACACGTGATATTGCGGGAAGGAACCGGGTCCGGCGACAGGATAATCGAGATGATATATTACTTTCCCTATGGACTCCACGAAGTCCTGGGCGGTAATCGTGACCTCATGCAGCTGCATGCCGTACTTTTTGGCCACGCTGCGCGCGTACACGCTTTCATCGTACACGGGCCCTTCGCCGAACTTGCCGGTGAAGGCATGAAATTGTTCTTTTGATTTCTCCGCGGCAAAGCCCGCGATCAAGCTTGAATCCACGCCGCCGCTGACATACGCGCCGATCGGCACGTCCGCCCGGCAATGAAATTTGACCGATTCTTCGAGCAAATGGGCGAGTTCTTCCTGAAAGGACGCTTCGGAGCGGTTCACATCGACGTTGTAATACACCTCCCAGTAGCGTTCAATTTTAGGCTGGCCTTTTGAAAAAACGAGCCGGTGCGCGGGCAAAAGTTCGCGCACACCGCTAAACAAGGTTTTTCCATCGAGGCAGAGCTGAAAAACCAAATAATCCCGCAGCGCGTTGGGGTCGGTTTTAATCTCCGGCAGAAAGGGCAGCAGCGTTTTGGCTTCCGACGCGAAATAAAACGCGCCGTTTTGAACCGTGTAATAAAACGGTTTGATGCCGAAACGGTCGCGCGCGCAAAAAACGTACTGCTTCCGCTCATCCCACAGCGCAAACGCGAACATGCCGCGCAAATGATTGACGCAATCGGCCCCCCACTTTTCGTAGGCCGCAAGAATGACTTCCGTGTCGGAGGACGTGCGGAATTTATAGCCGGTGAGTTCGGAACGCAGTTCGAGGTAGTTGTAAATCTCGCCGTTGAAGCAAATCACGTTGCCGGACGGCGCCTGCATGGGTTGGGCGCCATATTCCAAATCGATGATGCTGAGACGGCGGTGGGCAAATCCCGCCAATTCTTTGTTATGGGTCCAGATTCCTTCGCCGTCGGGCCCACGATGCGCCTGCAGCTCGTTCATGAGCGTCAGCGCCGGTTTTAATGCGACGTTTTTCGTCGGCGCAATGATGCCGGCAATGCCGCACATTTAACGCCCCACGATCTTTGCCACGATTTTTTCCGCGGCGCGGCCGTCGCCAAAGAGTTTCGGTGCCTTGCCGCCTTTCTTCATCATGCGCTTTGCGTCAGCCGACAAATCGTCGGCCATGTGCGTGAGCTTGTTCCAGCCGCTGTCCGTGGTTTCGGTCCATTCGGTGGTGTCGCGCAAGGTTAGACACGGCACTTCGCAGAAATACGCCTCTTTCTGCACGCCGCCCGAGTCGGTCAAAATCAATTCCGCGTTTTTCTGCAGGGCTAGCATTTCCAAATGCCCGGCCGGCGGACGGATCTCCACGTTGCCCGGCACTTTTACACCCCAGGCCTGCATGGCTTTTTCCGTGCGCGGATGGACCAGCATGATCACCGGCAGAGGCACCGTGCCGAAGGAATTAAAAATGCGCTGCAAAACGTGCTTGGAAGCGGTGTTAGAGGCGCGGTGAATGGTCGCGAGCGCGTATTTCTCCGCGGGCAGCTTCAAATGGCCGTTTCGTTTGGCGATTTGTTTCAGCGCCGCCAAAAAAGCGTCGTACATCACGTCTCCAGTCCAATGCACGCCTTTAACGATTCCTTCTTTTTTCAAATTGGCGACGGAGGTTTTGGTCGGGCACAATAATAGGCTGGACACGTGGTCTGTCAGAACGCGGTTCACTTCTTCGGGCATGGCGCGGTCGTAGCTGCGCAGGCCGGCTTCCACATGCGCAACCGGGATGTGCAGCTTGGCCGCCGCGAGCGCTCCGGCCAGCGTGGAGTTGGTATCGCCATAGACCAAAACCCAATCTGGCTTTTCTTTGTTGATCACTTTCTCGATGCGCTCGAGCAGCAGCCCCGTTTGCTCGCCGTGCGGGGCCGAACCGATCTCTAAATTGTAGTCAGGTGCGGGAATGGCCAGTTCATCGAAGAAAACCTGCGACATGGAGGCGTCATAATGCTGACCGGTGTGGACCAATATTTCGTCGGCTTTTTTGCGCAGCGCGCGCGACACCGGGGCCGCTTTGACAAATTGCGGGCGGGCGCCGACGATGGTGAGGACCTTCTTTCTCTTCATGCGCCGAAGGATTTTACGTGGTGGGCGACGTACTCGATCTGTTCCGCGCTCAGTTCCGGATAAACCGGCAGCGCCAGCGTTTCATTGGCCGCCTTTTCGGACTCCGGGAAATCCCCTTTCTTGTAGCCGAGCGGCGCGAAGCATTCCTGCAAATGCAGCGGCAGCGGATAATAAACCTCGGTGCCGATCCCGTTCTTTTCCAGATGGGCGCGCAAGCCGTCGCGATTGGCCACGCGCACGCAAAATTGGTTGTACACATGCCCCGCTCGAGCGTCTTTCGCCGGAGTTTTAACCGCGGTGCCGGCAAAGAGTTGGTTGTACCGCTCCGCGTTTTTAACGCGGGCCGCCGTCCATTTGGCCAAATATTTCAGTTTCACCAGCAGAATCGCGGCCTGAATGGTGTCTAGGCGGCTGTTGATGCCAACCACCTTGTGGAAATATTTTGGTTTGCTGCCGTGCACGCGCAGCACGCGCAATTGTTCGGCCCACGCTTCGCTCTGCGTCAAAATCATTCCGCCGTCGCCGAGGCCGCCCAAATTTTTGCTCGGGAAGAACGACAGCGCCCCGAATTCGGCGATCGTACCGGCCGATTTCCCCTCAAAGGTCGAGCCGATGGCCTGACAGGCGTCTTCCACCTGCGGCAAATTCCATTTCTTGGAAATCTCTGACAGCGCGGACATGTCCGCCGGCTGGCCGTACAAATGCACCGGCATGATCGCCTTAATCGCGGTTTTGGTGGCTTTGTGAATAATCTTCCCGCCGGAACGGTCGCATTCTTTTTCCAAAAACTGCGTGATCGCTTGTGGCTTTAAATTGAAGGTCACCGGGTCGATATCGACGAAGAACGGGCGGGCGCCGAGGCGCACAATGGAACCGGCGGTGGCGAAAAACGTGTAGGGCGAGGTGATGACGCCGTCGTTCTGGCCGACGTTTAGGGCCATCAGCGCGAGCAAAAGCGCG
>CAZCJA010000040.1:0-20933 GCA_964499015.1 uncultured Elusimicrobia bacterium | reverse complement strand
AATGTTCAAGAATACAAGGAGACCCGATTCTTGAGTTCGGCGGCTCTGGGTGCGATTTCAGGTGTGAGTCAGGTAGCTGGCGTAGCAACCGGCGACCCGGTCTTGGGAAGCGCCGTTGGCGGAGCGCTATCGTCTGGCGCCGAACAGGTGAATGAATTTCAGGGGAAACGGGCGGATGTTTCGATCACGGTGCCGCCATTTCAAAAGGTTCGCGTGGTTTTAATGGAGAGATTTATTTTGGATGCAGAGGAGAAGCCTGTGCCCGTGAAGGAAAAATCGAAGTGGGAGGCGGAGATTGAGAATTTGGAGTATAAGCCTCGGCCGAGATAGGAGGACACCGTGAAACAAGTAATCACGTTTCTCTTCGTAATTGTTCTGGCAGCAGTTGTTTACGCTGCAACGATGAGTAAGAGGACCTGGGAATACCAGTTCCTGGAAATTGACAAACTAGAAGTGACCCGGTCAAAGCTCAATAAGCTGGATGGTGATGGCTGGGAAGTTGTCGGCATGGATGGCGGGGTATTTTTACTAAAGCGTCGCCACCAAGAGCAGTAAGTTTTATTAAGGCTTGCAATTAAATGTTCACTTAACTATAATGTTCATTATATATTGAACATTTAATAGGAGTGAACATATATGAACCTTAACCCCTTCGTCTTTCAGGACAAAGCAAGCCTTGTTGTCCGAGCCATGCTGAAGCAGCCCCGCCGGCCATGGGTGGCACGGGACTTTGTGAAAGAGTGCGGCTTGTCTATTGGCCTCGTATCTAAAGTCTTAAAGGAATTGCGCTACAAAGGGTTCATCAAAGGAACGGATCGCGGCCGGCTGGCCGAGGCGGTTCTGCGCAATGAGGATGAGATCGTAAAGCAGTGGACGAACTTTTACACGATGGAGAAGAACAAGGCCATCGTCTTATATGCGGAGGAGGGGAGCATTTTGAAGCGTCTAGGGACTTATTTCAAAAGCAAGGTTGAAAAAGAGGCTCCGTATGCCCTAACGCTTCATTCGGGGGCGAATCTCACGACGGGATACGTCCGGGATTCAAACACGTATTTTTACCTCCGGCCAACGCGCTTCAAGGAGACTGTCTTGAAACTACGGGAGGTTTTGAATTTAAAGGAACTCAAACAGGGGGGCAATGTCATTATTTACGAACCCCATTACAAGAATTCCGCGTTTTTTGGACTGCGTTCCATAAAAGGCTTCCCGGTCGTCTCTGACCTCCAACTCTATCTCGACCTTTATAACTTCCCGCAAAGAGGGCTGGAACAGGCCGAAATGCTCGCTAAAACCTTGAAGGAAAAGGGGAAGAACATTGGCTAAATCGGGTCGCTCGGATTTTGAATTACTTATCAAAGTGGTCAAGGACCTGGAGGATTTTCTTCCTCACTTGGTTCTTGTCGGCGGATGGGTTCCCTTCGTTTACGTTCATTTTCTTTGGGAGGAAACCACTCAAGAACCCCTGCTGACGATGGACATTGATTTCGGCCTAAGAAACCTGGCCTTCAAAGGCAAAGAAACCATCGCCCAGCGAGTCATCAAAAAGCATTACGGCGAGCATCACTTGGAGGTCGGCAAGGACATTCCGTTTGTTCCTGTTGTCAATTTGGGAAAGGATAGGAACGCCGAGGTCGAATTCATCAGCGACCCGAATATGCCCGATGGCATGAAACAAAAATTGGTGGGCCGGGAAATCCACGTGAACATCCTCCTGTTTGTGGACGTCCTGTTGGAAAAAACCGTCCCGGTGTCGTTGGAAGGGACTCGAATTCATGTCCCCGACCCTGCCCAGTATGTGTTCCATAAACTCCTGACGTTTACCGAACGAATCCCGGAAAGCAAAAAGGCGAAAGACCTTTACTACGCCTATTTCATCCTCCGGTTTCATCCCGATGGTGATGCTTTTTCAAAAGCGGTTGCCAAACTGGTTCAGGGCCACTCAACAGGCAGAACGGCGAGAAAGAACATCCAGTCCTATTTCGAGGACGCAAACTCGGCCGGTCCAGGTTTGATCCACGAAGCGACAAAATCATCACCTTTGGCCACGCTTGGAACAGACATTCGGGCCGACGCCTTTAAACGGATCAAAGGTCTTGAAAAATAATAAACCGGACAACCCTCAATGTCTTTATGAGGAGAAGACCATGGAAGCAATTCAGGTCCCGACTAGACGTTTCCTGAATATTGATGAGCTCTCCATCTACTTGGGGACGCCAAAATCGACTCTCTACAAAATGATCATGGAGAGGCGGATTCCCTTCATCAAGTTCGGCGGGAAACGCGCCATCAAATTCGACGTGCGCGCCATCGATGCGTGGATGGAAAAGCAGATCATTCGGGCAGCGCCCAACCAAAGCGCCGCCTGATATTTGACTTCCACGTCCACATGCGCTACCGTTTTCGTTACGTGACCCGAAAGGAGAAACTTCATGGGAATCTATAAACGGGATGATTCACCGTATTGGTGGATGAAATTCAAAGTCGACGGTCGGCAATATGGGCCGATGTCGACGAATTACACGGATGAGAAACTGGCTCGACAGAAATTCGAGGCGACGAGAACCGATATCCTTCGCGGAAAAGACTTCAACACAAAATCGAAAATCACGGTCAAAGAACTCCTTGAGGAATATCTACAGCGATGCGTCGATCAGCCGTCCTATAAGACGAAACTCAGCCACTACAGATTGTTCTCCGAATTTTTTAAGGACAAACGGGCCAGAGATATTACGGTCGAAGATGTTGAGGACTACCGGGAGTACCGGCGCAAACTGGTGATCGAGTCCAGCATCAACCGCGAGCTAACAACGCTCAAAAATTGTTTCTATAAGGCTATACGGGCAAAAAGATTCGGCTTTACCGAGAATCCTGTCGCCGAGGTCAAATATTACAACGAAGAGAAGTTTAAGCGTGAGCGCTTCTTGACCGCTGAGGAACGCACCCGGCTCCTTCCAGCTTTGGCGAAAGACCCCTATTTGATGAAGATCGTCGTTTTCGCAATGCAGACCGGCATGCGGCAGGGAGAAATCCGGGATCTGCTATGGAAGGACGTGAACATGCAGACCGGCCAGATTTTCGTGCGCGCCGGCGTCGAAGACAAGTGCCGATACGTCCCCATGTTCTTGGAAGTCCGGCAAATACTAAAATCCCTGCCCAAGTACGGGAAGCACGTTTTCGCAAACCCGGATGGAAGCCCGTTAAGCCGCCACGGCTTCATCACTTCGGGGTTTGAGTGGGCCTGCAAGCGTGCCAGAATCGAAAACCTTCGGTTTCACGACCTCCGTCATGCCTTTGTAAGTGATTGCTTAATGGCCAGTATCCCGATCGTCACAGTGGCTCGGTATACGGGCCATGCGACCACAACGATGACAGAACGATACGGTCACCTGACCCCGGAGTACAAAGCGGAGCAGATTATGCTGCTCCCATCCGCGTTTCAGTACCTGGGAAAGCGGAAAAGTTACGTAAAAGTTACGTTAAACAAGAATTACATTCGCAAAACGACGAAAGTAGCTGTAAATCAATAAAAACGGAGCGTAGCGTAGTGGTAGCGCGCACCCTTGGGGTGGGTGAGGTCGTGGGTTCAATTCCCACCGCTCCGAAATTTTCCCGCCTTTTTCTTAAAGACTTTTAATCTTTCTTTAAACTGCCATTAAGGTTGAGAATTTATCCTGATGCCTATGAGCCAGGATAAGCTATCGACACCACGCCAATCGTATCTTCCGTTTTCTCGCCCGACCGTCGGGCCGGAAGAAATCGCCGAAATAACCGATTCCATTCAATCGGGCTGGATTACGACCGGCCCCAAAGTGGAAAAATTTGCCGAAGACCTGGGCCGCTACGTGGGCGCGCCTTATATTGCCCCGCTTTCGTCCGCCACGGCTGGGCTTCATCTTGCTCTGCTCGCCCATGGCATTGGAGCGGGGGATGAAGTCATTACCACCTCACTCACCTTTGCTGCCACCGCCAACGTCATTGTTTTGGCCGGCGCCACGCCCGTTTTTGCCGACATCGACCGCAAAACCCTTCAGGTCCGCCCCGGCGAAATCGAAAAAAAGATCACCCGCCGCACCAAAGCCATTCTGCCCGTTCACTTTGCCGGACAACCGGTCGATTTGGACCCGATCATGGATATCGCAAAGCAAAGAGGGCTTACGGTTATTGAGGACGCGGCGCACGCCATCGGCACCGAATACAAAGGAAAGAAAATCGGCGCGCACAGAAACACCACCGTGTTTTCTTTCCATCCCAACAAAAACATGACCACCGGCGAAGGCGGCGCGGTGGCCACGTTTAATGAAGATGTTTTCAAAGCGGTGTCCCTGCTGAAATTCCACGGCATGGACAAAAACGCCTGGAAGCGCTTCGACAAAGCCGGTTCCACCCGCTATGACATCAGCGTGCCCGGCTACAAGTACAACATGATGGACATTCAGGCCGCGATGGGCCTTCATCAGTTGAAAAAGCTGGATGGCTTTATCGCGGAGCGCACCGCCCGCGCCAAACGGTATCAGGAATTTCTGGCGGACGTTCCCGGACTGATCATTCCGGAAGAGGTGCCGTATCCGCACCGGCACGCGTGGCACCTCTACACGCCGCTCGTGGATTTGAACGCTCTCACCATCTCGCGCGATCAATTCATGCAGGAATTAAAAGAGCGCAACATCGGCACGGGGCTGCACTACACGGCGGTCCACGAATTCTCGTACTACGCCGAGAAATACGGGTACAAACCCAACGACTTTCCGGAAACCCATTATGTCTCGGACCGCATTTTGTCCCTGCCGCTTTTTCCGACGATGACCGATCAAGACCAAGAAGACGTCATCGAAGCCGTGGTGGATCTGTGCGCGAGGAGAAAACGATGAGCACGCCGAAGGTATCCATCGCCATCCCCATTTTTAATGAAGAAAAAAACATACCGCCGCTGCTCGAGCGTCTCGTTCCGGTCATGCAGGCATCCGGACAACCCTTTGAGCTTGTTTTTGTCGACGACGGCAGCCGCGATGGTTCGCTGGAGCTCTTGAAAAAAGCCGCCGCGCGGCATCCCGACCACATCCGCGTTATCGAGCTCGCGCGCAACTTCGGCCAGCACCCGGCGCTTTTGGCCGCGTTCCGGCACGTGACCGGCGATTACATCGTGACGTTGGACGCCGACCTGCAGAACCCGCCGGAAGAAATCCCGAAAATTCTCGAGAAATTGGCCGAGGGATACGACGTGGTGGGGGGCGTGCGCGCCAAACGGCAGGATTCATTCTTTAGAAAGTTGGCGTCACGCGTCGTCAACCGCGTTACCGTGTTTATCACCAAAATGAAGCTTCAGGATTACGGCTGCATGCTGCGCGGCTATTCACGCGACGTGATCGACCAAATCAACACCTGCGAAGAAAACTCCACGTTTATTCCGGCGCTGGGCCTTCTGTTCGCGCGGCGTCCGGTTGAAATTATCGTCAACCATTCCGAACGCATGGCCGGTCAATCCAAGTACTCGCTCTATCGTCTTATTCGTCTTAACTTCGATTTGATGACCGGATTTTCGGTCGTGCCGCTTCAACTTTTTACGTTGTTTGGGTTTGTCACCGCGTCCGGCGGGTTTTTATTTGGGGTTTACTTGTTGATCCGGCGCTTCGTATTGCTGCGCCAATCGGAAGCGGAAGGCATGTTTACGCTGTTTGCGCTGGCGTTTGTGGTGCTCGGCGTGCTCATGGCCGGCTTGGGAATTGTCGGCGAATACATTGGACGGATCTACCAAGAGGTCCGCGGCCGCCCGCGCTACGCCATCCGGCATATCCACGGCAAGACCTCGGAAAAAAATATCGTTGATTTTCACAGCCGTTCCCGGACGGCGCACGTATGAGCTCGCCGCGCATCGTCGTGTTCGCCTACTCGGACGTGGGGCATGCCTGCTTAAATTATTTGATTGAAAGCCGGGCGAACATCGTATGCGTCTACACGCATCAAGACAACCCGTGGGAAAAACTATGGTTTCCATCGGTGGCCAAATTGGCCCGGGCCCATTCCATTCCAATTCGTATTGCGGAAAACCTCCAAGATAAAAAGGAAGCTGAATTTCTTGCGTCCTTATCGCCGGAACTGATGTTCTCGTTCTACTACCGCAACATGATCCCGCAAACGGTGCTGAACCTGCCCCGCTTGGGGGCCTACAACATGCACGGCTCATACTTGCCGAAATATCGCGGACGCGCGCCGGTGAATTGGGCCGTCTTAAACGGGGAAACACAAACAGGGGCCACGCTGCACGTCATGGTTAAGAAGCCCGATGCCGGCGATATCGTCGATCAACAGGCGGTCGCCATCGGACCGGACGACACCGCCGCCGAGGTTCAGGAGCGGGTAACGAAGGCCGCCGTCGCGGTGCTCAGCCGCCAAATCGACAATCTTAAAGCGGGCCGCGCACCGCGCACGCCGCAAAACCAAAGCGAGGCCTCCTATTTTGGCCGCCGCCGCCCGGAAGACGGCGAAATCGACTGGGACTGGCCCGCCGCGCGCATTCACAACTTGGTGCGGGCGGTGACGCATCCCTATCCGGGCGCTTTCGGAAAAATATCGAGCGAGAAAATATCGATTTGGAAAACTCGTTTGCAGCCCATCGATAACGACGGTTTGGTTGTCACTGCAGGAGATGGAAAAAAACTGGAGATCCTTTCTCTGCAGCGCGACGGGGAAAGAGAAATCAGTGGAATAGAATTTTTGAAGCGACATGCGGCCGTGGGGAGGAAAACATCATGAAAGTATTAATACTGGGCGTTAACGGATTTATCGGCAACGCGCTCACCGAGCGCATTCTCACCACAACGGACTGGGAGGTCTACGGACTCGACGTGGGGTCGGACAAGATTAAGCAGTTCCTTCCCAACCCGCGTTTTCGCTACCTGGAAGGCGACATCGCCATCAACAAGGAATGGACCGAATATCACGTCAAAAAAGCGGACGTGGTATTGCCGCTGGTCGCCATTGCCACGCCCGCCGCGTACGTGGAACGCCCGCTGGAAGTGTTCCAGCTGGATTTTGAGGAAAACCTGCGCATTATCAAACAATGCGTGAAGTACAAAAAACGGCTGATCTTCCCGTCCACCTCCGAAGTGTACGGCATGTGCCCGGACGGCGAATTCGACGAAGAAGTGTCGTCGATGGTTTACGGGCCCATTCATAAACAACGGTGGATTTATTCCTGCTCCAAACAATTGCTGGACCGCGTGATTTACGCGTTCGGACAAAACGAAGGACTGCGTTTTACTCTTTTCCGGCCGTTCAACTGGATCGGCCCGAACCTGGACAACGTGGACGCGCCGAAAGAAGGCTCGTCGCGCGTGCTGACGCAGTTTCTGCACAATATTCTCTATAACCAGCCGATCAAGCTTGTCGACGGGGGAACGCAGCGCCGCTGCTTCACCTATATTTCCGACGGCGTGGACGCGTTAATGAAAATGCTTCTTAACGAAAACGACTGCGCCAACGGGCAGATTTTCAACGTCGGCAACCCCGCGAACGACTTCTCCATCAAAGAGGTGGCGGAAAAATTAATCGCGGCGGTGTCCCAATACCCGGGATACGAAGACATGGCCGCACGCACGAAAATAATCCCCGTTCACTCCAACTCCTACTACGGCATTGGGTACCAAGATATCATGACCCGCAAACCCTCGGTCCGCATGGCCAAGAACAAGCTGGGCTGGGAACCGCGCGTGTCCATGGACGAGGCCCTGCGTAAAACGCTGGATTTCTATCTAAAGAACCGCAATCCGGCCCTGTTCGCGCACGCGGTCTAACCTCATGAAGGCGCTGCGCCGCATCGCGCTCAAGGTGGATTGCGACACCTATGAGGGGACAAAACACGGCATTCCCAACCTTCTGCGGGCCTTCGACAAGGCCGGCATACAGGCCAGCTTTTTCTTCACGCTGGGCCCGGACAATTCGGGACGGGCGATACGGCGCGTGTTCACCCAAAAAGGGTTTTTGAAAAAGATGCTCCGCTCCAACGCGGTGTCTTTGTATGGCCCAAAAACAATGCTGTATGGAACGCTGCTTCCCTCTCCGCTCATCGGAAAAAATTTAAAGACGACCATCCGTTCGGTTGCGACGGCCGGGCACGAAATCGGCATTCATGGCTGGGACCATGTCCGCTGGCACGATCAATTGGGAAAAATGGACAAGCGCGAGATTGAAGAAGAATGTTTTTGCGCGCATCAGGCTTTCACCGCCATCTTTGAAAAAAAAGCCCGGTCGATGGCCGCGCCGGGTTGGCATTCGACGCCGGTTTCCCTCGGCATTCAGGACGAATATAACCTTCTCTATTCATCCAACACACGGCTCGGCGTTCCGCATTATCCCGTCGCGGAAAATACTCGCTATAAAACGCTGGAGATTCCGACAACCTTGCCCACCTGGGACGAAATGCTGGCCGCCCCCGATTATCACGATCAGGAAAAACTCATTCATTTTTATCGTGATGCCGTCCAAGGGACCGAGGTGCACACGATTCACACCGAAGTGGAAGGCTCGGCCTATCATGGTCTTTTTGCGCAGCAGCTCGACGCCTGGAAACAGGAGGGGGTCGGGTTCCTTCCTCTTGAGAACATCGCGCGTGAACAATTAAACGATAAAGCCAAAATCCCGCTGCGCAGGCTCGTGCGCATGGAAATCCCGCATCGCGGCGGCCTTGTTTCATCCAGCCTTCCCGCAGAAACCGCCGTGCCCGTGTCATGAACAAAAAGTGGCTGCTGCTCCTCATCATCGTTCCGTTGTACATGACCTGGACGTTCGACCACTCGCTCTGGAACCCCGATGAAACCCGGGACGCCGGAATCGCCGCCGAGATGTACCGTAACGGCGACTACATCGTCCCAACCTTAAACGGCGAGCCGTTCCTGGAAAAACCGCCGCTGTATTATTGGACAAGCGCGCTCATCTATAAGTTGACTGGGCGCGTCACGGCCGGAACGACGCGGCTTCCGGCCGCCTTGTATGGAATTCTCGGCATTTTATTCACCTTCTTGATCGGCCAGCGGCTTTTCAATGAACGCGTGGGGCTTTTCGCCGGCCTCCTATTGGCCACTTCCTTCCAGTATTTTCGCATGAGCCACTTTGCGATGATGGATGTGCCCTTAGCGGCGCTGATCGCCGGGGCTCTGTATTTCCACGTCATTGGGTCCACTTTTGGGTTCGCCGTCCTGACGGTGCTTGCTTTTTATGCAAAAGGGTTTTTGGGCCTTGTTTTGCCGGGCATCGTCGTTACGGTGGACCTTTTGTTTGAGAGAAAAAACAAAGAGCTGGTTAAAACAGTGACCGTCGGCGTCCTTGTTTTTGCCGCACTTGCCGGACCATGGATGTGGGGGCTGTGGAAAGAAGGGGGGAGCCAGTTCCTTAAGATTTTCCTAATCGATAACCATTGGGCCCGATTTTTCTCCGAATCGGCCGACCACACGGAACACTTCTGGTTTTTCTACTTCTTGTCTTTCCCGGTCGATTTTCTTCCATGGAGTCCGCTGCTTATCGGAGCTGCCGCCGGCCTCATTAAAAATCCGGAGAAGCGCCTGGAAAACCGGCCTGTACGCTTTCTTTTGTTTTGGTTTCTCGGGTTGTTCCTGTTTTTCACCCTCTCCTCCAGCAAGCGCAGTATCTATCTTTTGCCGCTTTTTCCGGCCGCCGCCTTGCTCAGTGCGGCTTGGCTGGACGAAATACCGCTGGGACAACGGATGCAACCTGTCTTGGTTTCCATGTCCATCGTGATCGGAATGTCGAGCTTCTTCCTGGCTCCTCGGCTCGACCGGGACAAATCGTTTGTGCCCATTTGCGACGCGATAAAAAACAACGGAAATGGCGAGATTATTGGCTATAACTTGAGCGAAATGGAGCGCGGCGTATTTGGCTTTTATTTGGAGGGCCCGCTTATAAATCCGAAAGGTACTGCGCAGTTCGAAACGTTGATGCGTGAAATGGGGACAAAACCCCTTTGCGTGGTCGTAAATCGCAATAAAATAGATGAGATCAAAAATTACTTACCAAAAGATGCCCGGCTTATTTACGAGCACAGGCCGGACAAAAAAACGCGCTCCTATCGCGTCTACGCCTATCACTAGAAGGAAGCGGCATGAAAGTCCTCATCGTTGAAGACGATAAGACAATTTCCAATTTTGTCGCCAAAGGTCTGCGCGAGGAAGGTCATGTCGTTTCCCAAGCCGCCGACGGAAAATCCGGTTTCGATCTCGCCGCCTCCGGTGATTTCGAATTATTGATCCTCGATCTTATGCTGCCCAAGATGGAAGGCACTCAGGTTTGTCAAAAGCTTCGCCAGAATGGCGCATCTTTACCCATTATCATGCTCACCGCCAAAGATTCCCTGGAAGACCGCATCGCCGGCCTCGATCAAGGGGCCGACGACTATCTGGTCAAACCCTTTGCGTTTAGCGAACTCCTGGCCCGCATACGGGCCGTGACGCGGCGCAAAAGCGGAGAGGCCCAGCCCACGATCGAGGTGGCCGGCCTGGAAGTGGATCTGGTGCGTCATAAAGTAACGTATAAAAACAAAGAACTGGACCTCACGAGCCGCGAGTTTGCTCTTCTGCAGCATTTCATGAAACGCAAAGGGCACGTCTTGAGCCGGACGATGATCATCGAATCCGTATGGGGTTATGACTTTCAGGCCGGCACAAACATCATCGACGTCTACATCAATTTTCTGCGCCGCAAACTGCGCAAACTCACCGGCCAGGAATGGATCCGCACCATCCGCAACCGCGGTTATGTTTTTGAGGAACCCGACGCGTGAAGCTTTCCATTCGCGCACGCCTGACTCTGGGCTTTACCTTTGTTTTTGCCGCACTGCTCGTGCTCTTTACCGGCGTTGTTTACGTGCTTCTTAAAGCCGGCCTGGAGCAAAAATTGAAGGAAGACTCGCTCCACGACATGGGGGTGCTGGTCGCCAACTTGATCAAACCGAATTGGCGAGATGAAGTTCAAGATATGCCCGACGAAAGCGACGAATTCCGCCTGCTTATTCGCGTTTTTGATGAAAATGGAAAGCTCCTGATCACGGGTGGCAGAGTGACCGAAGCGCAATGGCCGATCGATTCCGGCTCTCTTGTTGAAAGTTTGAACGGCCCCGTATGGGATGAGCTCCTGATCAATGATGTTTCGCACCAAATCTACACGCATGCTTTTACGCCGCCCGGAGAAAAACCGCACTTTGTGCGCATCGCCAATTCCATGGACGACAACGAATGGATTCTCAATCACTTCGTTTATTACATCAATATCGGCTCATTCCTGGTTTTGGTCGCGGCCATTATTGCCGGGTTCTTTTTGTCGAAAAGCGCGCTCTTGCCGGTGGAGAAAATTCGCGCGCGTGCGGCCCTGATTAACTCGGACAGACTTGAAGAGCGCCTGACGTACGACGGGCCGCCCGATGAACTTCATCGACTGACGAAAACCTTGAACGATTTATTGGCGCGCATCGAGCATACGATCAGCCAAACCAAACGTTTTATTGCGGACGCATCGCATGAACTGCGCATTCCGCTCACAGGGCTGCGCGGAACCGTGGAAGTCGCGATGCGCAAAAAAAGATCGCTCGAAGAGCACGAAAGCATTCTTAACACCGTTCACAATGAATCGGAGCGCTTAAGCGAATTGGTATGGGACCTTCTGTCGCTGGCCCGCGCCGACGCGGGCGGGATGAAACTGGAAAAAACCGAGGTGGACATCGGTTCGTTTTTGAAAAACGTGTTTGACGAAGCCGAAGCGCTGAACGCCGAAAAGAGCGTGACCATACGCCTGGGACAAGTGCCATCGGGAAAAGCCGTCTTTGACGAGGCCAAAATCCATCAACTTCTGATCAATCTGATTGAAAACGCGATTCGCTACAACAAACCGGGGGGAGAGGTCATTATCTCGGCCGAAAAAAACGACAAGTCATTGTCTATTTCGGTGAAAGACACGGGCTTAGGCATCATGCCGGACGACCAAGAGAAGATTTTTGAGCGTTTTTACCGGGTCGACAAGGCCCGCTCCCGCGAGGCCGGAGGAACGGGACTGGGGCTGTCCATTGTCCGGGCCATTGCCGAAGCCCACAACGGCACCATTACCGTTCAGAGCGTGTTTTCGCAGGGATCTGTGTTCACGCTCACCCTGCCCTTGTCTTAAAAACCTTTAATCCACCTTTAAACCTGCATTAAGACTCGCCTTCCATACTTGGATTATGGAGAAATCGTCGGGCCTGTCACGATTGCCAAAAAGCCTGCTTTTGCTTTTTTGCTTCTTTGCCGTTTTGCTGTTCGTTGAATTTCCAGGTTCATGGCTGTTTGATCCTGATGAAGCCCGTTATGCGGAAATTCCGCAACAGATGGCGGCCACCGGAGATTTTTTAACGCCGCGCCTTAACGGTTCGAACTACTTCGAAAAACCGCCTCTGCTTTACTGGCTGAACGCGCTGTCGTTCCGCGTTATGGGGGAGACGCCTTTTGCGGCCCGCTTTCCGACGCGACTCGCGGCGCTTGGGATTGCGGTCTTTTTAATCCTTTCCTTAAAACGAGCCGGTCAGGATGCCGGTTTGTGCGCGGCCGTCGTCTATCTCTCCGCGCTGCTTCCCTTTTCTTTGGCACGAGTCAATATAACGGATCACATCCTCACCTTTGGTTTGACGTTGGCACTGCTCTCGTTCCGGGACGTTTTAATAACGGAAAACGGCGCCCCTCACAAAACCCTCGACATTTTTAAAATTTGGCTCGGCGTGTCCATAGCCTTCTTGGCGAAAGGCCTAATTGGCCTCGTGCTTCCGGCCATCATCGTGGTCGCGTGGACGGGGCTTATGGGAGGAGGGAAGCGCCTATGGCCGGTGCTCTTTTCCATGGGCGCCATATTTTTCTTCGTCGTTAGCCTGCCTTGGTTTGTTCTTATGGAAATACGGCATCCCGGCTTTTTGAAGATATTTTTCGTTCGCGAACATTTGCTTCGCTATTTCACCGATGCAGCGAACCGCCCCGGTTCATTCCTCTATTTTGTCCCGGTCTTCCTGTTGGGCCTGCTGCCGTGGACGCCGTATTTTTTCGCCGCCGTCCGCAAGCTGATCGTCTTTGACACCGCGGAACTGCGCCGACGGCCCGATGAAATATTCTTTGCGCTTTGGCTGCTGGTTGTTATCGCGTTCTTTTCTTTCTCACATTCAAAATTGATTCCGTATGTGCTGCCGGCTTTTCCGGCGGCCGCCGCCCTGACGGGGTTATATCTGGCCGGCAAAAAGAACGGCGCGAAGACTCTTCAACTCATTGGCGCCGCCTCGATGGGCGTCTGCCTTATTATTCTTTATCTCGTTCCGTCCTATGCGCGCGACTATTCCGCCCGGGATTTGGCAGAAAAAGCGGCGCGCGCCAACGCCGCGTATATTGTTTCCTTCCGGTCCATCCCGCACAGTTTTCCGTTCATTCTGAAAGAACCGATTCCCGTGGTTGACTACCAGGGGGAATTGGCCTCCGACGACGTCTTGTCCGCCGACCTGTTTTGGGCTGAGGAAAAGTTTTGGCCGTTATGGAATTCGGACCGGCGCATGGTCGCCGTTTTCCGGAAAAGCGAGCGGGCGCTGTTTAACCTTCAGCCGGTCAAACCGGTCTTTCTCGGAGAAAACAGAACGTTCGTTTTGGCGGCCAATTTCACGCCGGACGGCAATGGGTCATGAAACCGCGGGCTCTCGTTGGCGTTCTTGCCATGTCGGTTATGATCGGGGGCTCTTTTGTCGGCGTTGTTAAATCCGAGGCGGCGGGAAAAACAATCGGACGTATCACCATTGAAGCGGACGACATCTTCAACACAAATAATCCAAAAGAATCGAAATGGATCTACCGCACCGCCAACGTCTTACACATTCAAACGAATGAAAGCGTCATCCGCCGCGAATTGCTCTTCAAAGAAGGGGATGTTTATAACCCCGATTTAATTGCCGAAACGGAGCGGAACCTGCGCCGGTTCAAATTTCTGCGGCGGGTCAGAATAGAAACGAAGGACAATATCGACGGCACGGTGGACCTTGTCGTGCACACGAAAGACACCTGGACGCTGGAGCCGCAATTCAATTTCAGCCGCGTCGGCAACCAGTCGTCCTCAAAAATAGGCCTCGTGGAACGGAATTTCCTCGGCACCGGCAAGCGCATCGGGGCGTTTATTCATCAGCGGCCTGACGGCACGCACAATTCCTTCGCCTACAAAGACCAGCAATTTTTAGGACGGAAAATGGAGCTGACGTCCGACTACATCAGCGGAACGGATTTCCGCCAGTACGGCGCCTCTCTTTCCAAGCCGTTCAGCTCCACGTTATCGCGCACCTCTTTTGAGGTGTCCAATTTTTTTACGGAAGAAGAACTTGCCACGTACCGCGAGGGCGTTGAAGTGGGACGATTTGAAACGGAAAGCCGTGAATCGGTTTTTCTCGTGGGCAAGGCGTTTCGGCCCACCACGCGCATGACGCGTCAAGTAACGATGGCCTACCGTCACCGCACCCGGCAGTACACGCCGGTCAGCGGCGATACCGAGGGCCTTTTAAAACCGCCGCTTGCTTTAAGCGTCGTGGAAGCGGGCGGAAACTGGCAGGTCATCGACTTTATTAAAGAACGCCATATCGAGCGCTTCGACCGTGACGAAGACTTTAATTTGGGCGCGGGCGCAAACGTGGCGCTGGGCGTCGGACAAAACTGGGAGGACAACAAACGCACGGAGCTTCTTCCGCAATTGCGCGGCCACGTCGGACACCTGTTTAGTCCCGGCCATTTCGCGCTGGCCACCGCCCAATACCATTCCCGAATCGCCAACGACAAAACCGACAACTTATTGATGTCGCTCGATCTGCAGTATTTCAACCGTTTGGGGTCGAAAAACACCCTGGCCGGGCACGTCGCTTACGATCACGGCTACCGGCTCGATCCCGAGGATTTTCTACTGCTGGGGGAAGACACGGGCCTGCGCGGATATTCGGTCGGCCAATTTTCAGGAGAACGACGCCTATTGCTTAATTTGGAAGACCGGATGTTTTTTGCCGAAGATGTACTTCACCTGTTTTCATTGGGAGGAGCCTTGTTTTTTGATTCCGGCTATTCGTGGGAGCGCGACAATACCATGGGCTTGTCGGACTTGCGCAGTTCCGTGGGCATCGGGTTCCGGGTGGCCCTGTCCCGCTCCAGCCGCAACGAACCCATCCGTTTTGATTTGGCCTACGCCTTAAACGACAACAAACAAAGCTCCCGGCTTGTTTTTTCCATCCAATCGGGCCTCAAATTCGGCGGAATTGCCGAAGAATAGGAACTGTAAACTCACCTTCCGCACATGTGCCAGAAGGCTTCTTTGGACACTTCTTGGACACCCTTTCACTAAAATCCTAGAGTATCAACGAGCGATGCACCCTTGGGGTGGGTGAGGTCGTGGGTTCAATTCCCACCGCTCCGAAAGTTTTCGAAATTCAAAAAAAGGGGATACAATGTTTACTCGCCATCGTCATTTTGCCATTGCCGCGCTGCTTCTCATAAACGCATCTGGCACTTTCGCAGCCACCTCAACGACCTACGAAAAAGAAGCCTTCAAGCCCGCTTTGGACACCGCTGTCGGCAAGATCTATAAAAACCACGGTGGGCAATCCGGTTACACGGTTGATTCGGCCGGCGGCAAAGTTACCTATGAAGAAGTGGCCAACGTGTCGGCGCATGGCGCATGGCAAATCGGCCTGGGCATCGGCTGCGAGCTTCCCGGCACCCGCAACTCCGCCTCCAACGAATACGGAAAATTGATGCGCTACAACGCTCCCGGCGTGGTGGCAAACGTTCGCGACTCCCTTGTTTACGCCTTCGTCACTCAAGCGGTCGATGATCCCTACGTCACCCACGTCGAGAAAAACATGGCGGCGCGCAAGAAATCGCTGATGAACGAATTTAAAGACGTCAAGGTGACCCTCGATCGGCAAGCGGACAAGACGTACAAGTTAACCGCCCTTTATTCATACGCGGCCGGCGTCAGCCCGTCCCACATCGCGGACCGCCTGTATTTCCTCATGAGAGAATCCGAATGGCTTTTATGCGACATCCACACCGGCATCGAGCTGGCAAATTTGAACCGCTGGAAAGAGATAAAGGGATCCATCACCACGCTTTCCAAAACCGATCTCATCACGCTATATCCGCTTTTCAAGCAATCGGGATATGTCGTTAACAATCCGGACAATCCGCACGGCGATTGGCAGATGGGCGGGGACGGATACAAAGTATGGGTCGAGAACCAGAACACGCAGATGAAATTGTGGCTTCGCATCAACCAACCCTTCGGCAACACCACAAAAGAGAAAGGTGACGCCGTACTGGCGCAACTGCGCGCCATGCAGCCGGCCAAAGGCGCCGCGTCGCTTGAGGCCAACTGGGATCAAAACGATATTTGGGTGGGGTCCGTTTATCCGTACGCCGGAATGAAAGGCAAAGACGTCGAAGATACCATCGATTATTTCTTCAACAAATACGCGCCCGGGGCGACAAAAGACGTCCGAAAAATCGTTAAAAAATCACTCTAAGGTCCATCCAGCATGGTTCGCGCGGCCTTCACCATGCTAGAATGACCACGAAGCCAACCCTTCGCAACCCCATGGACATACTCGACCAACTCGAACAACAAAGCGTCTATATCATGCGGGAGTCGTTCAAACACTTTGAACGTCTTTGCATGCTGTGGTCGATCGGCAAAGATTCGACCGTGCTCCTCTGGCTCGCCCGGAAAGCCTTTTTCGGCCACGTGCCGTTCCCGTTGGTCCACATCGACACCAGTTATAAAATCCCCGAGATGATCCAGTATCGCGACAAGCTCGCGATGGAGTACCAGCTCACCATGGTGGTCGGCCAAAACACCGAAGCGCTGAAAGCCGGCACCACGTTTCCGCTCACCCAGCATTTGCCCGACGGCGACCCGAAGAAGCTTTCGCGTGTGGATTGCTGCGGCCTCTTGAAGAAAGACGCGCTCGGCAACACGCTCAACGGCACCTGGCCGCGCATGAAGCTGAACCTTAAAACGGGGAAATACGAACTGTTCAACGACAAAGAGCCGTACCACGGCGTGATCGTGGGCGCCCGCGCCGATGAAGAAGGCAGCCGTTCCAAAGAGCGCTATTTCTCGCCGCGCGACAAAAACAATTTGTGGGACATCGGCGAACAGCCTCCCGAATTCTGGAACCAGTTTAAAACCGATTTCGCGCCCGGCACGCACGTGCGCATCCATCCGCTCCTGGACTGGACGGAACTGCACATCTGGCAGTACATCAAACGCGAAAACATCCCGACGGTCTCGCTGTATTACGATCAGGGCGCCGGTACGCGCTACCGAAGCCTCGGCTGCGCGCCGTGCCAAGCGCCGATTCAAAGCACCGCCAAGAACGTGGACGACATTATTGAAGAGCTGAAAAGCGGAAAACTCAAAAACGTCGCCGAACGTTCGGGCCGCCTTCAGGACGGCAAGCACGGCCTGGAAGAACTGCGCCGCGAAGGATACATGTGATGTCCGCGACCATTACCGCCGTCTCCGCCAAAGAACAAATGAACATCGTGATCGTGGGCCACGTGGACCACGGAAAAAGCACGGTGGTCGGCCGCCTGTTCGCCGACACGGGTTCTTTGCCGGAGGGAAAACTCGAAGCGGTGCGCAAAGAGTGCGAACGCACCGGAAAACCCTTTGAGTACGCGTTCCTCTTGGACGCTCTCTCCGACGAACAAGACCAGGGCATCACCATCGATACCGCGCGTTCCTTCTTTAAAACCAAGAAGCGCGATTACATCATCATCGACGCCCCGGGCCACATTGAATTCTTGAAGAACATGATTTCCGGCGCCGCGCGCGCCGAGGCCGCCGTGCTGGTCATTGACGCCAAAGAAGGCGTGCGCGAGAACAGCCGCCGCCATGGCTACATTCTCTCCATGCTCGGCGTGAAACAGGTGCTGATTTGCGTCAACAAAATGGACCTGGTCAACTACGACGAAAAGCACTTTCAGAAAATCGAGAAAGAGTACCGCGAATTTTTATCCAGCATCGGTTCCGTCTCGCCCAAAGCGTTTATTCCGATCAGCGCGTTTCATGGGGAAAACCTGACCACGAAGAGCGCCAAGATGAGCTGGTTTAAAGGCGCGCCGCTTCTGGAAGCCCTCGACACGTTTGAGAAGCAGCCGCCGAAGAACAACCAGCCGTTCCGTTTCCCGGTCCAGGCCGTTTATAAATTCGTCAGCGCGGGCGATGACCGCCGCATTTTTGCGGGCCGCATCGAAGCGGGCACGGTGAACGTCGGCGACAAAGTGGTGTTTCTGCCGTCGAACAAAGCGAGCACGATTAAAACCATCGAAGGTTTTAACACCAACCCGCGCAAATCCATCGACGCCGGCTGGTCAACGGGTTTCACGCTCACCGAAGAAATATACGTCACCCGCGGCGAAATTATGTGCCACGAGAAAAACCAGCCGCTGGTCAGCACGCGCTTCCGCGCCAACATGATTTGGCTCTCCAAGAAGCCGTTTGAAATGGGGAAGGACTACAAACTTAAGATCCACACGCAGGCCCAACCGGTGCGCCTGCACAAAATCAACACGGTGATCGACGCCTCCGAGGCGGGCAGCAACAAGAAGAAAGACCGCATCGAACGCCACGAAGTGGCCGACGTAATCCTGGAGACGCGCCAAGCGATTGCTTTCGACCCCATCGCCGCCGGAGAAGCCACGGGGCGCTTCGTTCTTGTGGACGGCTACGATATCGCGGGCGGCGGCATCATTACGAGCGCCGAGGCCGACAATCAGGAAGGGTTCCGCGCCGAGGCCCAGCAGCGCGACATCAACTGGATCCGCGGCGGCGTTTCGCGCCTGGAGCGCGCTTCACGGCTCAAACACGAACCTGCGCTGGTCATGTTTACCGGCAAAGCGGGCGTGGGCAAACACAAATTCGCCCGCGCGCTGGAAAAATCTCTTTTCAACGCCGGCATGTCGTCCTACATGCTCGACGGCACCAATGTGCTCCTCGGCGTGGACGCCGACATGGTGTGGATGGAATCCACCCAGCGCGAACTCGTGCGCCGCTTCTCCGAAGTCGCGCACATTTTGCTCGACGCGGGGCAGATCGTCGTCTCAACGACCAACGCCATCGGCCTGGCTGATTTTGCGTCCGTGCAGGCGCTCATTTCCACTTATCAAATTGTCACCATTGAAATCGACCCGGACGGAACCAGCATCGCGCCCTGCGATCTGCGTTTGACGGGCAAGGAAGATGAAAACGAGGTCGTCACAAAAGTTTCCGAACTTTTGGCGAAGACCGGCGTAATCAGGCGTGAAAAGTAAAAGACGGGTGGCTTCCATTCGCGTTCGCCGCCGCTGGACCGTCCAACCCGTCACACGCGTGGTCAAAGACAAAAAGAAATACGACCGGCAAAAGTCCAAGCTCGAAACAAAAAAAGACGTATAGATTGGCGCTGTTTTCGCTTCCCGACGATAAAAGCGGGAATTTCGGAAAGATTTCGTGTTTCAAAAATACGCTTTTCGAATAGAATACGGCCCCAACCAAAAAAATCTGAGGTCACTATGCGCTCACACGCCACACGCACTCAAATCGCCGCCGCAGCGCTTTTTCTTTGCACGCCGGCGTTCGCCAAAGATCCGGGCCGCAGCGCCGGAAAAAATTTACTCCAGGCGCCGAGCGCCCGCTCGTCCGCCATGGCCGACACCTACGTCGCCCGCGGCAACGACATCGCGTCCTTCGCCTACAACCCGGCACTATTGCCCACGCTTCAAGGCGCTCAGGGCTCGATCATGTTCCATAAAGGCTTGGTCGACGATTCCTATAGTCACCTGATGTTCGGCGCGCCGCTGAAAATGGGAGCCCTCGGGGCCTCGCTTGGTTATTACGATGGCGGCGATTTCAATTTAAACGACGGCGTGCAGACCCGGAATGTTCAGGCGCAATCGGACATTATCGGGTCGCTCGGCTATGGTGTTAACGTTTTTGGTTTCGACCTGGGCGCGGCGGGGAAATACTTCCGTTCCGAACTCGGCGAATTTTCCAGCGCCAGCTCCATCTTGGGCGACGTCGGCGCCAGCAAACAGATCACGGAAAAATTTCGCCTCGGCGCCGCTTACCAGAACTTTGGCGGCGATATCAGCTATTCGCAAGAGAGCGACCGCCTTCCTGAAGTATTCCGCCTCGGTTTCTCGTATGTTCAGCCTCTCGGCCAAACCATTAACACCCTGACGTTCGACGCGCCGCGCTTTATCGGCGACGATGAGTTCCGTCCCGGGGTGGGTGTGGAATCGGCCATTGGACCTATCGCGCTGCGCGCCGGCTACAAAAGCCGCGTCGAATTGGCCGAGTTCTCGCTCGGCTTCGGCCTTAAAATCAACAATCTCTTTGTCGACTATGCGTTCGGCTTCGTGAACGACCTGCAGGACGCGCATCGCATCAGCCTTGCGTACGCCTTCAACACAAAGAAGGACGAACCGTTGGCCCAAGCGCCGAAGCGCGAAGTCTTCGAAATCACGCCGGAATCGGAAGGCGCGATGAGCCTGGCTTCGCTGGGACTGTTCCAAAACTCCATCAGCGCCATCAATTTCAAGACCAACAGCTCCGCCTTGACCGAAGATTCCGAGATCTCGCTCGCTGCCCTGGCGGAGTTAATGAAGGAAAACCCGGAATTTAAAGCGGAAATCGCCGGCCATGCCGACAGCCGCGGAACGCGCCGTTACAACAAAGGCCTGTCTTGGCGCCGCGCGCACGCGGTACGCCAATTTTTGGCGGAGCGCTGCGACTGCGACCCGGGCGACATCGAAGCGTTCGGCGAAGACAAGCCGATCGCGACCAACAGAACACCGCTCGGCCGCCTCATGAACCGCCGCGTTGAATTCATTTTTGAACTTCCGGAACCCGCTCAACCC
>CAZCJA010000039.1:0-21202 GCA_964499015.1 uncultured Elusimicrobia bacterium | reverse complement strand
GATTGCTTCGTCGCTACGCTCCTCGCAATGACAGATTAAATGACCGAACCCCTCTATTTTAAGAACCTCAACGAACCCCAGCTCGACGCCGTTAAAGCGCTGCAGGGCCCACTGCTCGTGCTGGCCGGCGCCGGCTCCGGGAAAACGCGCGTCATTGTCTGCCGGATCGCCAATTTGATCGCGCATGGCGTCAACCCGTGGAACATTCTGGCGGTGACCTTCACCAACAAGGCGGCCGCTGAAATGCGGCACCGCGTCGAAACCTTGATTCCAGGCGGAGGCCGCGGCGTGTGGGTGTCGACATTTCACGCGTTCGGCGCCAAATTCCTGCGCATCGAATCCAAAACCATCGGGCTCGATCCCAACTTCGTCGTTTACGACGGCAACGATCAAACCACCTTGGTGAAAGAAATTTTGAAAGAGATGATGCTGGAGGAGAAACAATTTCCGCCGAGCCAAATCGTTAACGCGATCGGCCGCGCCAAAGACGATTTGCTCGACGCGGGCTCCTACGCCATCCATGCCGCCACCAGCGGAGACCCGTTCCGTGAACGCGTCGGCCGCATCTACGAGACCTATCAGAAGCGCATGCGCGCCGCCAATGCCCTCGACTTCGGCGATCTGATTATGAAGACCACGGAAGCGTTCCGCGATATCCCGAGCATTCGCGAGAAATATCAGCGCCGCTTTCAATATCTGCTGGTGGACGAGTATCAAGACACCAACCACGCACAGTACTTGCTCACCAAATACATCGCCGGACCGACGAAGAACGTGTGCGTCGTCGGCGACGACGATCAATCGATTTATTCCTGGCGCGGCGCCAACATCCGCAACATTTTGGAGTTCGAGCGCGATTATCCGGGCGCCAAAGTGGTGAAGCTCGAGCAAAACTACCGTTCCAGCGCCAACATTCTCGAGGTCGCGGGCAAACTGATCAAACACAACGAAAAACGGAAGGATAAGGAAATTTGGACGGACAACGAGCCCGGCGACGACGTGAAGTTTATCGAGATGATGAACGAGCACGAAGAGGCGCGGTTTGTGGTTGATGAAATTTCGCGACTCGTCGCCCAGGGCCAGGGAAATCTTAAGGACGTCGCTATTTTCTACCGCACCAATTCGCAGTCGCGCGTGTTCGAAGACGCGTTTCGCCGCGTCGCCATTCCCTATGAAATTGTCGGCGCGCTCCGGTTCTACGAACGCGCCGAAGTGAAGGACGCCATCGCGTACTTGCGCGTCGTGGTCAATCCCAAGGATTCGTTATCGGTGAAGCGCATCGTGAACGTGCCGGCGCGCGGCCTTGGCAAAAACTCGCTCGGACTGATCGAACAATACGCGGCGTCGCAGGGCATTTCGTTATGGGAAGCGTTTCAAAACGCGCACGCGGTGTCCGGCATTTCCAGCGCGGCGCGCAACGGCATTAAGCAGTTTGTCGATTTGATCGAGATGTTTCAGAAAGTCTCGGCGGAACATTTGGCTTCCACAGTTGTGCGGCGCACGCTGGAAGAGTCCGGCTATTGGGACAAGTGGGCCTCCGCCGCCGACAGCGACCCGGAAGCCGCCGAACGCCTCGATAACTTGCATGAATTGATCAACGCCGCGGTCGACTTTGAGGAAAAAATTAAAAAAGAAGAGCCCGATTCGGAGACGGGGGAAGTTCCACGGGCTTCGCTGGCGCGGTTTTTGCAGGAAGTGTCTTTGATGTCGGATTTGGATTCCTGGCAGGATCAGGGCGGCACGGTGACACTCATGACGGTCCACTTATCCAAGGGGCTCGAATTTCCGACGGTGTTTCTAACGGGCCTGGAAGACGGGCTCTTCCCGATCGGCGATTCGAAATTCGATATCGACGAACTCGCTGAAGAACGGCGCCTGGCCTATGTGGGCATGACGCGCGCCAAAAAGAAGCTGTATCTCACCTGCGCCGCCAGCCGCCGCATTTTCGGCACGCCGCGCATGAACTTGCCGTCGCAATTCATCGATGAGGCGGGGATCAAGACCGCGCACTCGTCGTTCCAGTCGCAAGGCCAGGCTTCCTCCGAGCCGACCTACACCGAAAAATTCGTCGAGCCCGATTACGAGTTCAATCAAGACACCCCTCCTAACCTCCCCGTTGAACGGCACGGGGAGGAATATTCCTCCCCACGTCCTCCAGTGGGGAGGCTAGGTGGGGCCAGCTGGAAACTCAATCAACGCGTCCAGCATCCGGATTTCGGGGACGGGAAAGTCATCGAGGTGGAAGGTTCCGGGGAACACGCCAAGGTCACCGTTTTCTTTTTTGCTTCGGGCGCGAAGAAAAAGCTTCTTGTAAAATACGCGCCACTGCAACCGCTATGAGCGATAAGAATATTTCCAAAAAAGACGTCGAGTACGTGGCCAAGCTGGCGCGCCTCGCAATTTCCTCCGAGGAAGCGGAGAAAATGCAGGTCCAGCTTGAGCGCATTCTGGGCCACGTCAGCCAGCTCCGTGAAAAGAACACCGACAACGTGCCGCCGACCGCGCACCCGCTCGACGTGTCCAACGTCTGGCGCGAGGACGTGGCCAAGCCCTTCCCGGCTATTCCCGATCTGCTTAAAAATGCCCCTGAAAAAGAAGAAACCTTCTTTAAAGTGAAGAAGGTGATCGAATGAACTTGAACGAACTCACCGCCGTCGAAATCGCGGCCGGCGTTAACGCCAAAAAATTTTCCGCCAAAGACGTGGTCACGGCGGCGTTGAATGCGATTAAAAAAAATAACGACTTGAACGCTTACATCAGCGTTCTTGAGCAGGACGCGTTGAAGCAGGCGGAAGCGGTTGACGAGAAAATTAAAGCGGGAAAACCTGCGGGCCGTTTGGCCGGCGTGCCGATTGCCATTAAAGACAACATGATGGTCAAAGGCGCCAAAACCACCTGCGCCTCCAAAATTTTGGGCGACTACGTCGCTCCCTATGAAGCCACCGCCGTGGAACGCTTGCGCGCCGAAGGCGCGGTTTTTGTCGGCAAAGCCAACATGGACGAGTTTGCGATGGGATCCTCCACCGAATTTTCGGCGTTCGGGCCCACCAGAAACCCCTGGGACAAAACGCGTATTCCGGGCGGATCCTCCGGCGGCAGCGCGGTTGCGGTCGCGGCGCGCACGGTGCCCGTTTCACTTGGTTCTGACACCGGCGGTTCCATTCGCCAGCCGGCCTCGCTCTGCGGAATTCTCGGCATGAAGCCCACCTACGGCCGCGTTTCGCGCTACGGTTTGGTGGCGTTCGCCTCGTCCCTGGATCAAATCGGTCCGTTCACGCATTCGGCGGACGACATGGCCTTGGTTATGAGCGTGATCAGCGGCAAAGACGAGCGCGATTCGACGTCCGTTGATAAACCGGTGTCCGATTACATCGCGGAAACCAAGAAAGACGTCAAAGGGCTTAAGATCGGTTTGCCCAAAGAATATTTTGTTAAAGGCTTGGACCCGGAAGTGGAGAAGGCCACGCGCGACGCCGCGGCCGTTTTGAAAAAACTCGGCGCGGAAATCATCGACATTTCATTGCCCAACTCCGACGCGGCCCTGCCCGTTTATTACATCATCGCGCCGAGCGAGGCGAGTTCGAACTTGGCGCGCTTTGACGGCATGCGCTACGGGTTCCGCAACCAAAACGCTGGCAATTTGGTCGAGCAGTACGGGCTTAACCGCCACGACGGCTTCGGTTCCGAAGTGAAACGCCGCATTTTGATCGGCACCTATGCGCTCTCCTCCGGTTATTACGACGCGTTTTATTCGAAAGCGCAGAAAGTGCGCACGCTGATCAAAAACGATTTTGTCGAGGCTTTTAAAAAAGTGGACGTGATCCTCACGCCGGTCGCGCCGACGCCCGCGTTTAAAATCGGCGAAAAAACCGACGATCCGTTGACCATGTATCTCTCCGATATTTTTACGATCCCCTGCAACCTGGCCGGCGTTCCCGGCATTTCCGTTCCGGGCGGATTTTCGTCGAACAAGCTGCCGATCGGCGTTCAATTCCTGGCCGATTACTTTCAAGACGGTTTGCTGATGCGCGTGGCAAACGCGTTCTTGAACGAGACGAAGTGGAATGAGCGAAAACCGTAATTCCTCCCCGTGGTTTTCAACGGGGAGGCTAGGAGGGGTAACCCCACCTAACCTCCCCACTGTACGACGTGGGGAGGAATTATGATCTGTCCCTCCTGTACAAATCAAAATGTCGACGCCGCGAAATTCTGCGGCCGTTGCCATATGGCGTTCACGCCGTTTAATCAATTCTTCGTCCGCGCCATGTCTCACTCATCTTGGATTTTACGCCGCGCCGGCGCCGGGCTTCTCTCCGGCTTTGTGGCCTGGATGTTTATTCCCGCGATCGGCCGTGTCGTTTCCGTGGAAGCCGCCCCGCTTGTATATTTCATCGTAATCGGACTTTTGGGCGGCGCGTTTTTGGGAACGGTGGACGGGATGGTTGAGGAATCGACGCCCAAAACCATGCGCGGCGCGCTGATGGGCGGGCTCGGCGGCATGATCGGCGGGGGCCTGTTTGGACTTATCCAAACAAAGCTCACCGCGGACCAAATTTATTGGGGCGTCCTTTTGTTTTGGGGGATCACCGGCGCGTTTATCGGCCTGACCAGCGCGCTGTATGAAAAAAAGACCAATAAAATCGCCGCGGGAATTTTATGCGGGTTCGCCGGCGGCGGCGTGGGCGCCATTTTGGGAATTTCGGTGTACACGATATTGATTCAAAATTACGATACCGCCAATTGGCTGGTGCGGCGTTTGTATGAAGGGGTCAATGGCGCGCTCATCGGCGTGACGCTGTGGATCGCGATCGGTGCGGCGGAACGCTTTATTATTTTTAAGCGGCGGCCGCTGGGGGACAAGAACTTAAAGTCCTGCGATGCCTGTGAATTTCACAACCCGATCAATTCCTGGTACTGCGAAAAATGCGGCAGCGTTCTGCAATGGGCGGCCGCTCCGGCCAAACTGAACCTGTCGTCGTTTGCGATGCTCGACCGGCTGCAGCAGTGGTTTCGGTTTTTAAGCCGTTTATCGGCGACGACGGGCGTTGTTGCGGGGTTGATTGTGTTCGTGGTGTGCGTTCCGATCGAGCCGTTCTTCGCTTTTGTGGCGTCGGTGTGTGTGGCGGTGGTGAGCTATTTCTTTTTGGTTATTTTTCTATCGTTGTCGGAATGGATACAGATTTTAATTCGCCGCTGATTTTCTTATTTCAAAACAACAACTTTCTTGACCACCCGCGTTGACCCTGTCTCAAAAATAATTAAGTAAAGGCCCGCCGACATTTTTTTGCCGTTATCATCCCTTCCGTTCCATATGACTCGTTGAGTGTTTCCGCTAACAAAGACCGGGGCAAGCGAAGTCATTTTTTCTCCAAGACGGTTATAGACGGAAACGCGGGTGTCGGCTGACCCGGGCGTGGTGAAAACAATATCAATATCCCGGTCTTTGCCTGGAGTGAAATAATTTTTGAACGGCGGAATATCGATGCCCGCGTCGGCAGGGTTGGTCGTATGGGCGGAGTCGTTAAAGAGAATTACCCCTTCTTGTGGCGGAAGAACGGTCACTGTCACGATGTTCCCGTCGGGTGTCGACATGGGTTTTTCCAGGCGAATCCGCGCCGCATAAGCGGTGGAATTCACAAAGACCCGCCCTTTTTCAAAATTACGGTAGAAGACCGGGATGCCCTCGGTGAGTTCGATGTCGTCAAGCCAAAGGGTTCCGGCTTTGTCGTCCGGAATTGATGCGGCGTACAAGGTGGCTTTGGCATTCAGGCTTTGTGTTCGAAATACAAGCGTAATAGGGTTCCAGGCGTCGTTGTGACGGAAAAAATGTTCGGAGACGCTTGCAATGCGGCCGGTTGCGTCATCGACGGCGATGGTCAGGCTGGGCGGCGTTACGCGGGAGAAACCGGACATTTTCGTCCAAACCGTCGCCGTGTAAGTGGTTTGCGGTTTAACGTCGACAGCTTGGTAAGTCCCGCCCAGATGGCCGTCGGATTGCGTTTGAAGTTTTAACGACGAGGCTCCGGTACGGACTTGAGCCGTGTCCAAGCTGACGATGGGGGCGGTGTTGCCGAGCGTTGATCGCCATGGAAGAATATTCTCTTCGAATGACGAATTGGCCAGGAGATTGGTGTTATCTCTTGATAGCGCATTGGGGTCTTCCGCGGTTAAAACAGAAAAATCACCCAGAGGTTGCCCGAGATCAATATTCCACAGGGAATCATGCGAAATTGTGTTGTATGAATTGTCTTCGTGGAAATAAAAATAGCTGGTGTTGCCCATACCCAGTAAGTAGGAGCAAAAAACAAAGAGTTTCTTTCCTGTAACGCTGGGGTTGGCAACCGTGTTTTGATTGGCCAGAAATATTTTTCCCAAATCCATGGCCGTGGCCAAATGCTCCACCGAGTTTCGCCAGTAAGAGAACCCGAGAAAATTGGCGAAGTGCTCGTTCATGATGCCGTCCACATAGGGGAAAAATTCATGAGCAAGGCCAACGTTGGCAATTATTTTTCGGCCCTGTAAGCTTTGTCGAATGTCCTGCAGTATCTGCAGCATGCCACTTGCCCAGGTATCGATTTTTTCTTGAGGGGCGAATATAACGGAGTTGTCTTTGCCGCGATAAGTAACATAAACAACTGTTCCTTGTGGGAGGGCGGTGCCCAATGTGATTGTTTTTCCACCGAGCACATAGGTGCCGCCGGCGAAGTAATTGGTGCCAGTGCCGTTCGCACTGGTCAATACTTTGATGTCAACGCCGGAAGAGGCCTGGATAAAAATGGGCCATGTTGTTTGAATCGTGTTGCCATTTTGAACGAGGGTTTGCTCGTTTTTGATTAACGTGTGCCATCCATTCTTCTGCAAGGATAGCGTGGTGTCGTCTGAAAAGATCCCGTCAAGTTGGTTGTAATCAGCCAAGCGTTCTGCAGTTTTTTGAACAATAAAAGAACGCCACGATGGGTTGGTCACGTCAACCAAATACCAACCCCAGTAGTCATTGATTAATCGGTGGCCTTGTGAATCGTGCAGAAACCAGGATTCGTTTTGTTCCGCTGTAGAAAAATAAGGGCCCGATGGTTCCAGGCCTCGCAAGTATTGATAGCCATATGCTTTAAAATCTGGCCGTTTCGATTTAATTTGGGCGAGTTGGTTTTTGTGGTTAAACGACATCACCATTAAATCGAACTCGCTTGAAATGGTTTGAACATGCTCGGCGGGCAAATTGGGGGCATAGTAGACGATGTGTTCTTTGGTTGTTTGGGCCCACCCCAAATTAAAAAACAAAAAGCATGCAGAAATGATTGAGAAGCGCAGTGACCGCATGGGGTTAGTTTGACTCCTCGGTGCCGATTTGGCGATGTGATTTAACGACTGATTCCATATTCATTGCAACGATTTAACCTGTTGGGGGAAAATACGCTGTTTTCTCTTGAAAATGCGTGTCACGCATATTTCATTCAAAAGCATCTTGCGTACACATGCTTTGGCTCTAAAAGACAGCGCGAATCTATCCGTTAAACAAACCTAAAGTAAACTGTAACTTCATCTTGAAATAAAACTGTTTTTCCTTACATTTATTATATGCCGACGCCACAATCGGTCCTGCATAGGGCCAAACCCGCACAACTGTTTTTTCTTTTCTGCGCGAGCCTCCTGCTCGCGTCGTTTGTTTCTGCCGCCACAACCTCCGATACCTTGATCGGCTATTGGAAATTTGACGAAAACGGCGCCACCAATGCCACCGATTCGTCGGACGATGGAAAAACCGCCACCGCGGTCGGATCAGGCGGTGCCAACAACACGCCTCAGCCCAGCATGACGGTGAACAGCGGATTTGGATTTACCAACACGCGCAGCCGGCATTTTGATGGAACGGACGACCACTTTACGGTGACTGATACGTTTGACCCGACGGCCTACACCATTAGCGCGTGGATCCGCCCCAGCGATGTGTCGAGCGTCAATATTTTTGTGCGCACGGACGCCAGCGGTCCAGGTGTCACGTTCTCGCATTCGTTGCGCATTACTTCGAGCGGCCATCTGCAACACTATATTTATGACGGCGCCGTGCGTGTCGTTGACAGCACGTACACGCTGACCGCGAACACCTGGTACCACGTTACCGGCGTTGCCACGAACAGCGGCCTAATGAATTTGTACATCAACGGCTTGGCCCAGAGCACCGGCGTCGTGGTGGGGACCATGTGGACCGGTGGCGACCGTTATTACATCGGCTCGACGGCGGCCGGCGGAACGTTGGATTACTATGCCGGCCTAATGGACGATGTTCGCCTGTATAGCCGCGCGCTCACGGAAACCGAAATCACCGCATTGGCAAACAAGACGCACACCACCGCCACATGGGACGGTTTGATCGGTCAAGATTGGGAAGATCCCGACAACTGGGTGCCTGCGGTGGTGCCGGATAATTACGCAAACATTGTTATCCGTGACAACGGCGGCGATTATGCGACTCTTTCGACCGATGTCGAAATGTCAAGTTTAACCATAAATGACGATTGGACTATGCGCACCGCCGGCTACAACCTCACGTTCAATGACGATGGGACATTTGCCAACAACGGCACCTTCGAATTGGTGGGTTCGGAAACAATCAGCGGATTCAGGAACGACACCGACAGCGGCATCGTGTCTTTTACCGGCGATAACGACAATGTTGCCGATTCCTTTACCTTAACCAACTACGCCACGTCTTTTTATCAATTGTCCATTTCCGGTGCGGAAGATGGGGCCAATAAAGACACCTTTTATATGGACACAGGCGTTGTGGCCAACGGGTCCGTCGCCATCTACAGCGGCATACTGGATAATTTTGATTACACGCTTTATGTCGGCGGTGACTGGTACAACTACGTAAACGGGTCTTACAACACGACCGACAGCACGGTTGTCTTTAATAAAAACTCCAGCACACAAACGATCGTTTCTACAGGAACCGGGGCTGGGAAAAAATTCAAGCACATAAGCAAGTTGGGAAACGGGACGCTTGCTGTTCTGAGCAGCAGTGTGGTAATTCAGGGAAATTTTGATATTTCCGGAGGAACGTTTAACGCAAACGGCAGCACAATGACGGTTCTTGGTTCCGTCACAATTTCGAGCGGCAGTTATCTGGTGAAGTCCGGAAGTCAAACAGTCGGCAGTCTTACGGTATCCGGAGGCGCGTTTACCGGATCAACAGGAGTGGTGGATATCAACGGCGATTTAACGATTTCGGCCGGGACGGTTTCTTTTGACGGATTAAATTACATCAGCGGCAGCATCAGTAAAACCGGCGGCAGCCTTTTTAACGGCGCCACAAGCACGATGACTTTCGACGCATCGGGCACCACGCAAACGGTGCGTCTTGGTGGCTCGACCCTATCGAGTGTTAATCACACCGCAAATGGAACCGTTCGTTTGTTGGACAACTTAATCATCAACGGCACGTTTTCTCAGGCGCAAGGTATTTTTGAAGCCAATGGCCGGTCGTTAACGGTGAACGGATTAACAACCTCTTCCTACTCGGGAATCGTCAATGAATTCCGCATGAGCACCAACACGCTGACGTTCAACGGCAACCTGATTATCAACAGCGGCTCAATCGTCTTTACCCGCACGTCGGGCAATATCGATGTGAATGGAGATTTCAGCATCGGCGGCGGCAGCACCTTGAATATTCCCACGACTTCAACGATGACCGTGTCCGGCAATTACACGCGTTCTTCCGGGTCGTCGGTCACGGATAAATTCAATGTCGAATTCGACGGTTCCGGAACACAGGCGCTTTACAGCATCAATACGGTCAATGGCCACGGTTTTCATTTCACGCATTCGGGCGCCGGAACGCTGCAGATGGTGGCCGCGTCCTCATTTACCATTACGAATTTCACCAATTCGGCCGGAACGTTTGATCTGAACAAAACAACGGTGGTTGTTTCCGGTGTCTTTACGAACAACGCGAACCTGCAGCTTTACGGCACCGAGCCGACCAACACGCCGGTTAATGGCGTCGGTTCAACCGTGACGTACACCTATTCGTACGCGGCGAGCGCGCTAACAATGAAACCATGGACCCATTATCATGTTGTCACCAGCACGGGTGGAAACTTTTCATGGAACTCACCTGCTACGGTCCTTTCCGGATATCTGTCCCTTTACGGGAGTACCGTGGCGATGGGCAGTTCGGGGGGATCGACTCTTGGCGGTGTTAATTTATATGGCGGCGCGTTTTACCACGCCATTGAAGGCATCTCCTTAACCGTTACCAATGATCTCAATATTTACGGAGGTGTTTTTGAAGTGAACATTGACGGCTCCCCGCCTGGGCTGAGCGTTACGGGCAATTACTATCAATCCGGTGGCCGCCTAACGTTGGGGCCGGACAACGACATCTATGTCGATGTGACGGGTAACTTTTATAAAGGCCCGGCTGGAACGATTGAAATACTCGGTGCCGCTGCCTTGCAGTTGGTGAGAAATTCCGGTGTGCAGACGTTTGAATATCACGGCACGCCGACGTTCTTGGTGCAAAAGGATAACAACGGCATCGTACAGGTTGTGAACAGCGATTTGTCGTTATCATCGTTTGAGATCAGCGGCGGCACCTTTGACGCAAACGGCCGTGCGGTAACCATCGACAGCATAAGCAACAGCGGAACCTACATGGCGCGGACGGGCGTTCAAACCATAACAACGTATGGCGGTGGCGGCACGCTGACGGTTGATCCCGGCGGCCTGGTGGATGTAAGTACATTTAATATCAGCGGAACGCTGACGCTTACAAACGCGGCGATGAATGTCAGTGGCGGTTGGACGAGAACGGGTACGTTTAATTATGCGGGCAGTACCGTGACGTTTGATGGAACCGGCACGCAAATCTTAACAGGCGCGAGTACCTTTTATGCATTCCGCGCGCTAACGTCCGGAGCAACGCTGCAGTTCGCCAATGGCACAACGAATTACGTCACCAGCACGCTGCAGTTGCAAAACATATCGCTTAAGTCCGCGACAAACGGCACCACATCCTATTTTCGCTACAACGGCAGCAACTTAAGTGTGGCCAATGTGCGCGTGCGCGATATTAATTCCAGTGTGGGCAGTACGATATACGCGGCGGCCAATTCATCGAATCTCGGCAACACCACGAATTGGACATTTGGCCAGACGTTGTATTGGATTCGCAACGTTTCCGGAACGCCGGCCAACATCAGCAATTCCAGTTTCTGGTCGACATCATCGGGCGGTGCGAGCTGCACGTGCACGCCGGGTCCGGCCGATAGCGTGGTGTTCGACGGCAACGGAATCAGCGGCGCTATTATTAACGGGGCGGTTTCCGTGGCCAATATTACGGCCACGTCGGGTTATACCGGCGCCGGCGCCAACGATGGGCATTTGGATAACTCCGCCGATTACAACGTCACAGTGTCCAGCGCGATTATTCTCGACAACAAGCAAGTGACGATGGGCGATGGGCAATGGAGTGTGGGCGGAAGCTTTGATAACAAAAATGTCACCACGTTTACCGCCGACGCCTCCACGTTGACCTTAAGCGGCTCGGGTAATTTGATCGGCGCGGCCTACGCCAACGGTTTGAATCATGTTGTTATCAGCGGAGACTATGACGTTCCGAGCGGTGAAGTGATTTACTTCCTAGGCCGCACGACCGTGAGCGGTACGTTGACGTGCGGTGTGTCCGGTGTTGGCGGCGAGTGTGATATGAACGGGTCGAGCGCCGATTTGTATGTGCCGAGCACGGGAAGGATCGACGGCCAACTTTTATTGATGAACCAGGATTCAAGCATTCAGCAAATGGATGGGCGCATCACGTCGTATTGGCTCCAAATTTATAATCGCCATCTGACGGCCAATAGCCTCGTGCCGGCCACCTATGAGCCCGCAATTGTTTATTTCACAGCCCAAGCCAACAGCGACATCGAATTTTTGTCGGGCACATATATTTTCCCCGGAGAAGTTGTTTTTTCTCCCGCTGGGTTTGTTCTTAGCGTAAAAAACAACATTAACAATCCCAGTTTTATCTTCAACAAAAGTTTGGACACCAGTAACAGCGCCGGTTCAACCAGCTGGACCAAAGGGGCCGGTACCATTACTTTTTCCTCGAACACATTCACCCAGTATGCCGATTTTCTTGGCGCGTCGGTCGAAAACATCATTTCCTCCAATACCCACTCAAACGGGCTCACGTTCATGAGTTCATTCACCACGGCGGGTTTCTGGGTCAATGCGGCAGGGCTCAATTCGGCCGCGACGGTTTATTTCCAAGGCGGCGGGACATTTACCGTTTCAACGTTTACGATTCGCGGAAACGACACGTATCCGGTTGTTCTTAAATCAACCACCAGCGGCACGGCCTGGTTGCTCAACAACACCTCCACGCACACCGTCTCGTACGCTCACGTTAAGGATTCTAATGCCACGCCCGGCATGATCATCGATGCCCGGCCCATCTCGGTCGATAACGGCGGTAACACCGATTGGAAATTCAATGGATATATCTATCGCAAAGACCCCAGCAGCGGATCCCCAGATAGCTGGGCCGATCCGTCATTCTGGTCTCTTACATCCGGCGGGGCGGCGTGCAGCTGTACGCCTGAGTCAACCGATCATGTGGTCTTTGACGCCAACGGCAATGGAAACACGTATTGGCCAAATTCTGACACAACGATATCGTCCATTACGGTTACCTCGGCTTTTACGCAGTCAATTTATAATTTGGGCGCACCGCTGCGGATTGTCAACAATGGAACATTCGATGGTACAGGAACGCTCTATTTCCCGACCACTCTGTACGTGGGCGGCAATTGGGACACCAAAGACCAGGGGTCGCTCTCCAACGTGGGCTCAACCATCACGTTTAATGGGTCGGGCCCGCAAGTTATTACGGCCGGATCAACCATGTATAACGTGGTTATTGCCAACACCCATGCCAGCCCGTCCGACACCAACGATGTGGGGGTTACCGGAAGCATCCTGGTTAACGGTCAGTTGACGGTGAGTGACGGCCAATTTTCACCGGCGCACTTATCGCGTTTTAACGGCGTGAGCATTGGCGCCACTGGTATTTTAAAGCCGGAGTCCGGAGCGACCATTATTTCATCGGGTGCGTTTGTGAACAGCGGCAGCTTCTATGACAATGACGGTAAAGTCGTGCTCGCCGGCCGCGGTTCGTATGCAATCGATTCGAGCGCCTATGAAACACTGATCTTAAATGACGGGCTCAAAGGTTTTTGGCGTTTTGACGACGGCCGCGGCAGCAGCACTGCCGCCGATTCCTCCGGTTTTGAATACAACGGAACGCTTTCGGGGATGGATTCGTCGTCCGATTGGGTGGCCGGCTCAACGGGAACAACGTCATATTCCGGGACCGCACTGGATTTTGACGGCAGTAACGATTTTGTTTCCGTTAACTCAATGCCGGAGCTTAATAGCGCTAATGGTTTTACGGTGGCCGCTTGGATCAAGCCGGATGTGCTGCCGTTCACCGGCTACAGAGGCGTATTTGGCCGGGGACTGACCAATCAGAGGGCGCCCTGGATTTATGGCAATAGCGGAGCCTCAAACATCGTTATTCACTTCGAAACCGGAGCCGGATCTGGCGATGGATATATTACGACGGCCGGAACGTTGACACAGGGCGTTTGGCAACATATCGCCTTCACGTGGGACGGCACCAACGTTCGCGCTTATATCAATGGCACTGTTGATGCCAATACGGACATCACCACCAACCGTGTTCTCGCCATCCCGGATTCAACGGTCAGCATCGGCCGCATCGATTATGACGCGTCGTCCTATTGGGACGGCCAGATCGACGATGTACGCGTGTACGACCGCGCTCTCGCGCCATCGCAAATTTCCGCCTTGTACTCGTCGGGACATCCCAACGCGTTTGTCTCGACGTTTACCATGACCGGCAGCGGGTTAACCATGTACGACGATCTGGTCATTAATTCGGGAAAACTGTATGGCAACGGCGGCGACATTTTTGTTTCAGGAAGTTTTTTGAATTACGGCGGAAATTTCGAAAACAACGGTTCCTATGTATATGCTCTCGGCGACAGCGCGGCGCCGTATCACATCGTTTCCGGCAATCAAAATTTTGACTATTTAAGTGTCGACGGCGCCAGCTATGAGCTTCGGGATCCGTTAAATGCGAACATACTAAGCGTGACCGTCGGGTTGGATGTGGGGCCTTCGACGGCGCCCGTTACCATCAACAGCAGTTTTTCCGGTCCGTTCACGGCGCGAACGGGAACGGTAACGTATACCGGCGGAAATAGTTTTATCACATCGCCTTTTTATAATTTCGTCAATCAAGGCAGCTTAACGCTCAACGCCAGCCATACGATCGATGGCAATCTGACCAACAGCGGGACCATCGACGCCAACAACAGCAACAATTACCCGATCACCGTTGCCGGCAACTGGGCAAACAGCGGCACCTTCACCGCCCGCAAAAGCACGGTCACGCTAACCGGCGCATCGCCCACGCTCAGCGGCCACACGACCTTCTATGGGCTGCGTGCCATTTCCAGCGGTTCGACCGTTTATTTCACGGCCGCCACAACCCAATACGCCACGAACATGGTTGATTTCAAAAACATCACGCTTCGTTCAACAACGGACAACGCCACGTGGTACTTCAAATATTCCGGGTCCTCCCAAACCATCACGGCGGTTAGGGTGAAAGACTCCAATGCCGCCAGCGGTACCCTTATGGCCGCGGCCGGTGTTTCTTATAACTTGGGCAACAACACCAATTGGTCGTTTACAGCGCAGGACGGGACGGTCACGCCGGTGATCAGCGGCAATTGGCACGATCCGATCACCTGGGGCGGCGTCATTCCCAGCACATCGGCCACCGTGTTCATTCCCGTCGGCCATGTGATCACGGCCACCGGCACCATTAAGGTGGCATCGATGACGATTGACGGAACGCTGACCCTTCAGGCCAACGCCACGTTCTTCTGGCTCACCGCCAATACCGGATCGACCATCAACCAAGGCGCCAACCGTTTGTATTTCTCCAGCAAAACCACCTTGGCCAGCGGCACGTTTGTAAAAAACGCCGGTGGCTGGAGCCATTTGGTGGGGGATTTTGAACTGAAGCAAAACAGCAACAACTTAGGACATGCAATTGTCGGCGCAAGCCCCGATACGATTACCCTCACCAGCGATGCCGCTTACGACAGTTTGACCATTAATTCTGGGGATGTGTTCCGCACCAACGGTTATGACGTGACGATAACCACCGATGTGGTGATTTTAAACGGCGGGCGGTTGGACACGTTGGACGGCTATGCGAGCAATGAAGGAGATGGCTCCATTATCAGCGTTGGAGAGGATTGGTACACGCACGAAGGTTCCACATTTTCAGCGGTGGCAGGATCCACGGTTGCGTTTACCGGTTCCGGGGCCCAGGTTATTATCGGCAGCGCCACGTTCTTTAATTTGCACATTAACAACACCGCCGGCTCCCCCGGCGACGCCGCGGACGTCGATCCCTCATCGGCTGTAATTGTTTCAAACATGCTGACCTTAACGGATGGCCAGTTCCAGCCGGCCTCAAACACGCAGTTGTCGACCGTGACCATCAATGCCAACGGCATCCTGAAGCCGGATTCGGCGGCGAACATATTTGTCTCGGAAGGATGGGTCAATAACGGAACATTTACGCATAACACGGGTACGGTCACATTTAATAATGCTTCGGGAACTCAGTACGTCAACACAGGCGGCACCGGCGCCTCGAAAATATTCAGCCAAGTAATGAAAACCGGTGCGGGGACGCTATCGGTCCACACCAGCACCTTTAGCGCGGTATATCTCAATGTGGAGCAGGGGACGTTTGATATGTCAACGAGCAGCCGCCACCTTTCTGTGACCATAAATGTGGCGGTAAAGGGAGGAACGCTGAATGCCCTCAACGCGACGATGGATATCAACGGCAGCGTTTATCTTTCGGCGGGGACTCTGACGGCTCCGTCGGCACAAACGGATACGGCTTTTAAGTTGGAAGATGACTTTTACATCACCGGCACGGGAAATTTTGTCCATTCAAATGGACGGGTTTATATGGACAACGATACGAGCGGCGCGACGATCATCACCACGTCCTCGAATGGCGATGATTTTTACCAACTTACCTTCGACAACGGAGATAGCGGGACGGAATTGTTTGTTCAGGATGATTTGGTTGTCCTGGACGATTTTTTAATTACGAACGCCGCCATTCTGGACACCGTTTCAAGTGAAAGCAACCCAATCACCGTGGGCGGCGATTTGACATTTTCAGTTAATGCGGTATTCAACGCGTACAAGAGCACCGTTACGTTCAATGGAACAACGCAGACGCTGACAGGAGTTACGACGTTCTACGGTCTGCGTGCGATCACGTCGGGGGCGACGCTTCAGTTCGCCGCCGGCACGACGTTCTATGCCTCGAATATGATCGATCTGCGCAACGTCACGCTGAAATCGACGGTGGACAACGCCACGTGGTATTTCGTCGTGACGGGTTCATCCAAGACGATCGGCAACGTGCGCGTGCGTGATTCAAATGCCGGCATTTTGGGCGGCAACACGCTTAACGCGGGCGCCAGTTCGGACAATTTGGGCAACAACACCAACTGGACATTTGGTGGCGGAGATATTTATTGGATTCGAAACGGAAGCTGCAACCCTCCTTATAATGATTGGGGTGATGGAACGTTCTGGTCTTTGGAATCAGGCGGAGCAGCTTGTAATTGTGTGCCGGGGCCGAATGATCACGTGCGTTTCGATGGAAACGGCATTGGGCATGTCCAGTTTAAGGCAGATGTGACGATTTCCAGCATCACCGCCACATCCGCTTACACCGGTTCGACCGCCTGCGGCGCCATTGATAATACGCTCAATTACACAATCACAATTAACAACAGCGCGACCTTCGATAATAAAAGTTTGAATTTAGGTGCGGCGTTGTGGTACGTCGGGCGGGATTGGGACGCCAAGGATGTGACGACATTTACCGTTAACACATCCACAATCATTTTCAACGGTTCGGGCGCGCAAACCATTACCGCGCCGGCCACGTTCTACAACCTGATGATCGACAACACCGCCGCCAGCCCGTCCGATTCGGTTGACGTCGACCCAACCGATTTTACCTACGTTCAAAATAGATTGACCGTGAACGACGGCCAGTTCCAGCCGCATACGGGCAGTATTATTTCAACGATCACCATCAATACCAACGGCATTTTAAAACCCGATTCAGGCGCCATTATTCTTTCCTCGGGAAACTGGACCAACAGCGGCACATTCACGCCCAATAATAGTTTGTTGAATCTGGTCGGCTCAGGAACTCAATTGATTGATTCCGGCGGAGTCGGCGCTGGGAAGGTTTTCTACACGTTCATAAAGTCCGGGTCTGGTACGGCCCGGCTTGCAAACAACCATTTGAATGTGATCAATATCTCCAGCGTCACAGCCGGCACGTTTGATATATCGACCAATGCACGTACGCTATTCAGTTCGCAGTTGGTCATTAACGGTGGGAACTTGGCGGCCACGAGCGGTGATTTGGACATCGGCCCCGGTGATGTCCAAATCTTTAGTGGAACGCTAATCGCCCCTTCAGCTCAAGATGACGCCTCGTTTACCGTCGCCGGAAATTGGGAGGTGTCCGGCACGGGTGCATTCAGCCATTCCAATGGGCGCGTGTTGCTTGATCCGGGGTCCGACAAAACCATTGTGACCACATCGTCAAGCAATGATTCGTTCTATCAACTGAAGCTTGCCGCACCCGTGGGGGCTTTAAAGGCGACGATTGAAGACGATTTAGACATCGTAGATGATTTCTTGTTAAGCAATGGGACTTTTGATGTCAAATCCGGCGAGAACAACTCCATTAATATCGGTGGCGATTGGAATAATTCCGGTGCGACGTTTAATTCGCAATCCGGCGTGGTGACGTTTAATGGCGCGGGCGCTCAGTACGTTAACGGTAAAAACTTCAACATTATCGTTTCATCCAATATTTCCTCCGGCGGCGTCACCTTTTCATCCAGCTTTACGGCAGCGGGCCTTACTATTAATGCGACAACTCTGGGTTCGGCGGCGACCGTCTACTTTGCGGGCCATTCGACGTTTACAATCAGCACGTTCACCATCTCGGGCAGTGGTTCAAATGTGGTGGTGCTCAAATCAACGGACACGGCGCAGTGGCGGCTGAACAACACCAGCCAAAATAGCGTGACGGGTGTGCAGGTCAGCTCGTCCAACGCGATCGGGAACACAATTTTTGCCTACAGCAGCACAGGGACCAACACCACCAACTGGAATTTCCCGTCGGCCGACACGGGTGTTCGTTATTGGATCGCAACCGGGACGAGTTCCTGGAGCACGGCAGCCAATTGGTCCACCTCCAGCGGCGGTCCGGCCACGGGCGGCGTGCCAACATCAACCCACACAGTTATCTTCGATTCAAACTCCAAAGGCAACGCGTTGATGTATGCCAATGTGAGTGTGGCCACCATCACCATTTCCGGTTCAACCGCCACGATAAAAACCCAAAGTTACGACCTCACGCTTTCGAGTGGATATTCGCAATCAAGCGGCCGTGTTGAATTGGGAACGTCAGTGGTCACCATGTCGGGCACCAACTGGGCGATTTCCGGGGGCGCGTTTGATGCGGGCACATCCACGGTTCAGTTCAAATCCAATTCGAGCACGAACACCATTTTGAGCAACGGAACAAGTTTCTATCACGTCATTCTCACGACAACCGCAGCCGGTGTCGCACCGGTATATAAGCTGTTGGATAATTTTTACGCTCTCGGAAATATCGCCATGCTGGGCAACACCATTTTTGACAACGCCGCCAGTCACAGAAATATGTCGATTAGCGGAAACGTTTCCTTGAGCAACACCCAAGTGAATGTGGGCTCTTGCGTGTGGACGGTGGGTGGTAATTGGGATCACTCCGGGGTCACGTCCTTCAACTCCAACACCAGCACGGTAAGCGTAACCGGGACCGGGAAAACCATTCGAGGCATTGATAGCTTTGCCGGCGCTTTTTATATTTTGGAAATCAATGGCAGTTACACAACGGTGGGGGCCTTCCGAGTGGATGACACGCCCGCGGGCACAGCGTTGCGAGTAAAGACCGGAGGCACGCTAACGCTGAACAATCAAATCACAATGTACTTGGCTGATTTGTATGTGGAAACATCGGCAACAATCAATGGCTCTAATGGGATCGATTTTAACACCAGTGATATATTGCAAATGGATGGAACGATGAGTTGCGCGTTGATTTTTTTCAGTAACTCACTGACGCGTATTTTGCCCCGCACCTACAACATCTCGACCGTTTATTGGAACAACTCCACCGTTAATCCGCAGACGATCACCTTATCATCCGGTACGTATACATTTACAGGGCAGTGGCAGGATTTAACATCGGCAGGTTCGTTGGTGATTGATGCCCAAACCAATCATCCAAGCATCACGGTGAATGGAATCGTTGTTTTGGATGATGCAAGCGGTGGTTCCCAACTTAAATTGGGCGGTGGAAATGTTGTTTTTAGCACCGCGGTCACGCTCACCAATAATTTCGTGTCTTTCGGTAGCGGCACCTACACCTTCAATGGGAACCTGACATTTAACCCGTCAACGTACACAGCGTCCAGTGTGGGCACCGGCGCGGTGGTGTTTTCTACCAATGCGGCCACGGCCAATCAGAAAATTGATTTGCGTGGTCGCACGTTCAACAACATTGTTTCCAGTAACACCAGCACGGCGGGCCTTACTTTCACCTCCAGTTTTACGGCCGCGGCTTTGACAGTTGATGCCGCCACCTTGGGCGCCGCGGCGACCGTCTACTTTGCGGGCCATTCGACGTTTACAATCAGCACGTTCACCATCTCGGGCAGTGGTTCAAATGTGGTGGTGCTCAAATCAACGGACACGGCGCAGTGGCGGCTGAACAACACGCATCTAAGCAGTGTTCAAGGCGTGCAAGTCAGCTCCTCCAACGCCAGCGCGGGCTTGGCGATTATCCCAATCAACAGCACAAACTTGGGCAACAACACCAACTGGATTTTTATTGTGGACGGTAATGTCGCTTCTGTTCAGACCGGCAATTGGCACGACCCGAACACCTGGGGCGGCGTGGTGCCGAGCACGTCCGCCACGGTCACCGTGACATCGCCAAACGTCGTCACCGCGACAGCCTCAATACGCGTTTCATCGTTAACAGTGGCCGGGACGCTCACGCTGCAGGGCAATTCAACATTTTACTGGCTGACCACAAATTCCGGTTCCACGTTTAATCAAGGCGCAAATCAGATCTATTTCTCAAGCAAAACCGTCTTGGCCACGGGAACCTTCCAAAAAAATGCGGCGGGCCGGGTTTATTTGAACGGCAATTTCGACCTTCGTCAAAACGGGCAGAACATCGGCAACACAATTGTCGGACTTGAGCCCTAGTCGGTCCAAATTAAACGTAATAAGCCATTCTTTTCCTGCCGTCGTTTCCGGTCGAAATTATTCACATAAATGTCACATTTAAATCAAAAAACAGGTTGTTTTATAGATGTGAATATTGTTTTTCAGGAAACCTAAAGTTAAGTTCAACTTAACCTTGAATTCCGTCTTATTTCCCTTACATTTAAGACATGCCGAATTCACAAGGAACGCCCGTCACCGGACGTTTATCGTCCTATTTTGGGAAAACACGCTTTTCCTTCCTCGTTAAATCACTCCTCGTTTCATTCCTCGTTTCATTCTCCGCTTCGCTTGTTTCGGCTGCTGTTATCACGCTTACCGCTGACGCGACGTACGATAGCTTGACCATCACCGCCGGCGATGTGTTCCGCACCAACGGTTATGACATCACGGTCACGACGGATATCGTGATCATGCCTGGTGGTATTCTCAACACGCTGGACGGCTACGCCAGCAACGAAGGTGATGGTTCGATCATCACCATCGGCGAGGACTTGTATGTGCACGGCAACTCAACATTCTCGGCCGTGGCGGGTTCGACGGTCACGTTCAACGGCACCGGCGCCCAAGTCATCGTTGGTACGGTGACGTTCGCCAACTTGCTGATCAACAACACCGCCGGCACGCCGAATGACTCCACGGACGTTGATCCCTCGTCAGCAGTTGTTACTAACGGATATCTGACGGTGACCGACGG
>CAZCJA010000038.1:0-22293 GCA_964499015.1 uncultured Elusimicrobia bacterium | reverse complement strand
GGCATCGGGCGCGGGCTCGAGCAATTCACGATGCTGCGACATAAACGGATTGGGCGGATTTTCGATCTGTTTCATGCGTGTCCTTCACGACACGAAAGCGCCCCCACGGTGATGGGCGGGGATTTTACCGAGGGAGAACGCTATATTAGCACACTTCGGTTACAACAAATTTACAGCGTCTTAAGAGAGATTTAATCCGGACTCCGTACACTGCTCTCCTTATGTTTCGGAAGGTCCTCTCAACCACGATGTTGGGCGCATTCTTTTTGACTCAGGTCCTTGTCACCCCGGGCCTCGTTCAGGTTGCGTTCGCCACCGAACGCCCGATCTTTTCGGCCCCGAATTTCTGGACCGAGCGCGCCCTGAACCGCCGGACTGCTTCCCCAACTTTAGCCACGCCGCCAGCCACTCTTAATCTTCCGCTTTTGAACCGGGCCAAAACGCTCCCCGGTTTCGAGTCCGCGCTGAAAAACGCCGCTCCGCATCTGCGCCTTCATTCCACGCACATTGCCCACGGCGCCGCGCCCGTATTCATCCTGGTGCAAGACGTGCACATGAACCCCGAAGCACAGAAAAACATCGGCTTGGGGCTGGAAAAGCTTGCCGCACTGAAGAAACCATGGGTGCTGGGCGTTGAAGCGGCCCACGGCCCGTTCGATTTGGCCCCCCACCGCGGAACAGACCCAGCCGCCACGCGCGCGATCGCCGATTATCTGCTGCGCGAGAACAGCATCGCGGCCGCGTCTTGGTTCGGACTGGTGGGAAGCCCGCGTCAAACCATTGTCGGCGTTGACGACGCCCGGCTGTACGCCAAAAACGTGGCGGCGTTCCGCAAAAGCAATGCGCTCACGGACAACGCCTCGCGCATTCTGGAAAAAGAAGCGGCGCGCTTGGATAAAGAGCGCCGTTTGCTTTCGTCTTCCGCGAGCGATCTCGCCGGACAAATCGAAGCGTACCACGCGGGCCGTCTGCCGATTGCCGAACACGCAGCAAACCTCATCCGCCGCGCCCCGAACACCCCTTGTCCGCAACTTGCAAAACTCATCAGAGGCGTGGCGATCGAAAAGACGCTCGATATCGAAGCCGTCAACAACGCCCGGGAGCGCTTCCTGCGCGAGGCCGCCGCCGGAGATGCCAGCCTGGACAAATTTCCCCGCCTCAAGGAGTATCTCGGCTACATCGAACTCGCCGATTCAATCGACCACGATACCGTCTTCGCCGAAATCAACGCGCTGACGCGCGAAGCAGCCGCGGCGGCAGCGCCGAGCTTGGCCGAGAAAAAATATTTTCAGGATCTTCGTTCGCATCAATTGGCGGAACGTCTGGTCCGCTTCGAGCTGACGCCGGAGGATTGGAGCGAATACCAACGCGCTCCCCGCGCTGAATTCGCTCCGTTTGAAAATTTTTATCGCTACGCCGAGGCCCGCAACAACGCGATGCTTAAAAACATGCTGGCCACCATGCTGGCCAAACCCGGCGCGGCCGGCGTTTTGGTCGCGGGCGGGTTTCACACGCCGGGCTTGGCTAGGCTCATTAAAGCGCGCGGGGCCTCCTACGCGGTACTCACGCCACGCTTTGCCTCCGATGGAAGCGGCGGCAGCGCGTACTTAAGCGCGTTCTTGCGCGAGCGCTCACCGCTCGAAAAAATATTTTCAGGGGAAAAGTTGACGATAGCGTCCGCCGCGCAAAATCTCGGCGCGCCCGCATTGGGCGGGGGCTTTGACGACGCACCGGCACGCACCGCGATCGTGCAAGCCAAACTGGCCGCCGGCATCTCCGACGGGACCTTAAGCGCCGACGAAATCGCCAGCGTGCGCGCGAGCGCGGGCGTTCCCGTGACGGTGACCGCTAATAATAATGAGGGCCGCCTAACAGCCGGCCCCATGAACGTCACCGTGCGCAAAACGGCCGAAGGCGACAAAGGCGGCACGCGCATCCCCCCGTTCGGCACGTTTTTGTTCAGCACACAGCGCGGAATTTTCTCGACCTTAAAAACATGGATGCCCACGCTTATCGGGAAGGTTTTCCCGTCCGTCGTCCTTCTTTACGCGTGGGGCAAGCATGCGCCGGCGATGTCGGCCTCCGTGCTGTCGTTTTCGCTGCTGGGCCTCGCCGCGGTGATTCTGAACCGTCCGGACGGCGAAGAGCCGGAGCGCGAATCCATCAATGAAAACTTCATGGGCCTGACCGGAGCCGAGGTCGCGCTGGCGGCCGAAGATCCGATGGCCGCGCCGCCGGCGATCCTGGGAACCGGCTGGGAATTCTCCATCGCGTTCATGCTTTCCAACGACATGTATTTGATCCAGTACAAGCGCAAGCAGGACGTTATCTATGTGGTCTGGACAATCGATGAGCAGAAAAAAGCGGCGCCCGCGTTCAGCCTGCGAGAAGACACGGCGCGCGCCGTGTACATCACGACCCCGCTAAAGCCCATTCATGACGACTGGGACCGGCAGCGGCATTTGGCCGTCCTCTACAACGCGCTTTCATCCATTGAAGAGATCGCGTTCGCCCGGCTGGCGGAGCGCGCGCCGCGCCAGCAAACCACCGAGGATCATGCTTTCCAGGAAAATCAACGCGCGCGGCACAGCCTGCGCGTCGCGGACTCGGTTGTCATCGAGCTCAAGGATTCCGTTCCAGAAATAAACGCTCATTTCATGAGCGGCCCCGATGACGTTCCACTCAGCGACCGTTTAGACGTCTATATTCTGCTATCGCATATGCGCGGCACAATTCCGCCGCAACGCCCTGTATACAAAGAGGCAAAAGGGCCGGCCGCCCGCTTTGGCCTGATCGTTGACTCAAAAAAATCAGGCGTCGAAGGCGCGTTCATCCGCCAATTGGTGGGCGATCCGGAGCTTTCCCTCAAAGTCATCGTCGGAGCGAGACCATCGCAAATTTTTGCCATCTTAAACGGTTCCCGCTATGGCCGTTTCCTGCCGCGCCCGCAAATGGAATTCGATGACGAACAGCGCTGGCTGCGCATTCACAACAGTTACATATGGGTTGTGGAGAACGCGTCCGACATTCCGTCCGATGAATGGCAGCGCCTGGGCGTTTGGTCGTTTGCGAGCACGCACGACGGAAACACGGTGGACGCGCGCTCACGCTTAAACGACGCCATCTTTGGCCCGGACCGGAACCTTAGCGACAGCATTCATTTAATCAGCCTAACACAGACGCCGCTGCGCAGCCCCTATTCCGGCAGAGGACTGGCCGGCGCAATAGCCATCGACACCGACAGCCGCGCGGTCCGCATCAGCGACGCGCCCGCCGCCAGTGCGCGTGATTTTCTAAATGCCCTATGGGAAATGCCGTTCTTCGCGAAACTGCGCGACGAGAGGCGCCCCGGCATCAATTTCAACATGGACATCCCGGTCACACGCGAAGCCTCAACTTTAGACGAATCGGGCCGCGCGGCCGCCGGCATTGCGAACCAATTGCCTCTCGACGCGCATTTCATCCGCGCCGCCCTGCAGCGCCTGAAGATCGACGCCGCGGTCGTGCAAGCCCGCACGCTTCCGCTGGAAATGGGCGCCCACACCACGCTTTCGCTCACCTTCAATCAAAACGCGTTTTTTAAAGCGATCGCCGATTTCGACGGACCGCATCTCAGCCGGCCCAACGGCATCACCGAATACGAGATGGAACAGCGCATCCTTTCGTTTTTGGAACGCGAGGTTTTTTCAAGAGTTGGCAAAGGAATCCGCCCGGTGTTCAACCTTGCCGGCAATGCCTACGTGCGCGGTGACGCCCGCCTTCACCTCGACGTCCAGCAAACGGCCGCCGTGCTTTCCTTAACGGACAACAACGCCGACGACACTGTCACGCTGAGCTTCAGCTTTTTCTACGACCCCGACTGGCAGAACGCCCAAAATCTTTTGGAGGCGCTCAAAGAAACCGCGGCGGCGATGCCGTCCAACATTCAAGACCAAACGGCGCCGCGCGATCCGCGCGAGTCGGATTACGGATACCAACTGCGCCAAGCGGCCGACCGCCGGAGCATACCGCCCCATCCGCTCGAGCTGCCCGCGCGCATCGATTTGATTCCGCGTCCGCTTGAAATCGGCATTCTGGGCGCGGGCGGACGCATCGGGCACTTGCTGATGCGGGGGCTAAGCGGCGAGCTTAATTTGGCGGTGCGCGCCGTTTCCGGGCCGTCAACGGTCGACGAACTTATGACCGCGATCCGCCGCGATTCAGCGCATGGCGCTCCGCTTTCGAATGGCCGGGAAATGGCTCTCACGCGCGAACCCATGGCGCCCGAAGGCGCCAAAGGGGCGCTGCGCATCAACAACGGCCCGGCGATTGTTCTTTTGCCGCGCTACAACACGCCCGCGCAAATTCCGTGGGCGGCGTACGGCGTAAAACTGGCCGTTGACGCTTCCGGCCGTTTCGACGATCCGACCGAACGAACCAACCTCGCCGGCCACACCAAAGAGGCGCGCGGCCCCAACGACGAAACCGGCGCCAGCATGGCGTTGTTCACCGGACCGTTCAAAGTCAGAGGCCCCAACAAAGCGCCCGACACCACGATCGTCCTTCCCGTCACGCCGGAAGAACGCATTCGCGCGGCGCTGCGCACCGTCGGCCAGCCGATTATTTTTTCCGCCGCGTCCTGCACCACGAATTGCCTCGTTGTGCTGATGGACGCGCTGAACCGCATGTGGGACGACAAATTATTTTTGGACGGGCTCATCGACGTTTTTAAAAAATACGCGGGCGAAGAAGCGGTCGAAGCGCCGTTTTCCGCCGTTCTGTCCGGCGCGACCATGGTGACTGTTCACGCCGCCACCAATTCCCAATTTGTCGAAGACGTGATCCGCAAAGTGGAAACCAAAGAGCGCGGAGCGCTGAACGCGATCAGCCTGGTCGAGACCGGCGCTTCGTCGGCGTCAAAACAAGTGGGCATCAAAGGCGACTGGGCAAAACAAATATTGGCCATCGCGGCGCGCGCGCAGTCCGACACCGGCTCCGTCGTCATTCTGACCGCCGCCTACCATTTGCTGCAAAACGGCGTCTGGCCGGCGGCGTTGGGCGACGCGCTCAAAAACAAGAAGAAAGAAATTGAAACCGACGTCCGCCAGCTTGTCGCGGACTTTCATCGCCGCCTGTCGCATCGCGAACCATACGAGGGCATCTTGGAAGTGGCCGAGCCGTTTGAGGCCTACACCTCCCAAAACGTCGCCTCAACAAACGCAACCGCCGTTTTTGACGCCAAGCAGCTTCAGGTGGAATTCAGCGCGGAAACCGGGCGACTGGTCGTCATGCCGGAAGGCTGGTACGACAACGAACGCGGCAGCTACACCTCGCAGGTGCTGCGGCTGCTTAACCGGATCGCCGCTCTTAACTACGAGGAACACCGGCAGCGCAAATTGGCGGCGCGCACGATAGTCGACGCCGATACGCTCGGCTTCACGCCCGTCATCAGCGCCGTGACGGCCAAATTCGGCACGATCGCCCCCAAAGAATCCTTGTCCATCGCTTTAAAAATCACCAAAGACGGCCTGTCCGTTGAGCACGTAACGTCGCCGGTCGAGAAGAAATACATGGGACTGCGCTACGCAAGCACCCCAATTCCCGTCCCGGATTTGAGCGTGCGCAGCTCTCTGCACATGCTAACCGCCGGCCTGACGGAAATGGTGCTCACTGTTCCCGCCGGCGCGGACGTGCCGTCAAATTTGGCCCGGGCGTTCAACGACTTGGCGGCGGACGACGCGCACAAAGAATCCGCATGGCCGCTGGCCATTACGTACCTGCAGGAGCTAAATCTCGACGGGCCGATGTACGACATCCTCGACCGGATGCAAAACGTCGCCGGGAACACGGATTCGCTGCGCAACCTGTTTAGCGTGGATTGGTGCGCGGACTATGTATTTTCCAAAATTGGGCATAGCCGGTTTATTTCCTTCGCGCGTTTTGTCCTTTCCGCCTTTCCATCCGACATCAACGACAATTTCGGACCTCAGGATGTGGCGATCATCGAACGTTTGCAGCGCCACACGCTGCAGCGCCTAAACCGGGAAACGCTGACGGAACACGAGCGGGGCGCTCTTTCGCGGCTTAACGTCGCCCTGTTCGCCTATTTGGTACGTGTAACCGCGTCGGACATCCCGCCGCACAGAAGCAATGCACTTCATGCGCTCTTCCGCGGTTTTGCGCTTGCCGATGAAATAGGCGTGCCGTACAACGCCGCCGCGTGGGGCGACGCAAATTCAAAAAACTGGGTTTTGCTGCGCAAATTCCTCGAGAACAAATTCGATCCGGGCATGGGCAAGGACGTGGGCGAATACTGGGCCGGCGGGCTTTCCTTCGTTCCGCTGGTGGGCCTGCGAATCTGGGGAATGGTTGTCGCGGGGATGTTCGCCACCATGCTGTCGAACCACGGCAATGACCGCAGCGACGTTTATGCGCCCACGAGCGGCCTGGCTCTTTTAAAAACATGGAAACTGGTCGATTCCTCGTCGGATCCCGTCCTTAAAAAAACATTCTATCGCGTGGCGGCGGAACACGCGGCGCAGCCCAATCATTTTAAAGGGTTCCTGGAATACGCCTCGCTTCAGCCCGTGATATTTGGCCGCATCATCGCTCTCTTATCGCTGACACGGAAAATGACCCATTGGCAGTTCACGGACAACAACATGCCGTGGGCGTTCATCATTCATCTTCTCAGAGCGCCCGTCACTTACGCGGACATAAAATTCAAGCGCCTGTTCGTCCGCTCGGTTTTAAAAATCGCGCCGGCGGTCCTTGGCTTGCCCCGCGACTCGGACATCCGTGACTTTGCCAAATCGGGCAAAAACATAACGCCCGAAAACCTCAACAAAGACGAATACGACATCGACAGCGCGATCGACCGCCATCTGACATTCGTCGGCGTCAATCAGGCGGCGATCGAAATGATTGAGGCCCGGTTTAACTGGTGGCGCACCGGCGACCCCAGCGCGGTTAGCGCGGCGTTGATCAAACACGCCGAGGCGCAGACGCGCACGTGGCGGCAAACGCTTCAGCCGAACCGAGGGCGGGAGTTTGTGCGCCGGTTTTTTGAAATTTTAGGCCATGATGACGCGCCGGCCATTATGCGTGTATCGAAATACGATCTGCATCCGATCCGCCGGCAACTGGAAGATGAATTCAAAGACCAGCACGCCGAGATTGAGCGGTTTTTCATGGTGGAAATACCTCTTTACTACGAGCTTATGGACCGCTTCGCAGGCGTCGAAGACGATTTCAACAGCTTGCGCGCGATGTCCAATTCCGGGCGGCCGATCAACAACGACAATATCAATAACGACGAATTCGACTTGGACCGGCTCGTTCACCGTCAGATCCATCATTTCATCGGCGAGCCCGCGCTGGATCTTGTGGAAGCCCGCTTTGATTATTGGCGCACCGGCGATTTAACCGGGGCCGTTCAACTGGCCGAACAAATCGCCCCGGAACAAACAACGACGTGGCGCAAAAATATTCTCGTGAAGGGAGCTCCTCGAGCTCTCGTCGCCGATTTGTTCCAGCGCCTTGGAGAAATCCCCACACGCGATCTGGCAACAACTTCGCGGCAGACCCTGGACGTCATTCGCCAGCAGCAGCTCTCCCAAAATCCCGGCGCCGCGGAGGCGATCGACAGGCTCTTCAACGTGGAGATCCCGCTTTTCCAGCAACTTCACAAGCGTTACGAGCCCGCGCGCCGCGACGCCGCGTTGGCCGCGCTTAAAAATGAAAAGAAATGGCCGGTGGACGTATCGGCTCTCGTCCGCGCGCTGGAAACGCCGGTTTCGGTCAGAGAAAAATTGCTTCACCTCGGCAATACACGCGCCGAATTAACCCCGTATTTATCCCGCAATAAAATCGCGCGCGATCGCGAAGAACCGACCGACGCGCATCGCGACGGCTACGTCTACGACGGGATTGTCCAACAACACGAAGTGCGCGGTATCTATGGCTATACCGTTCAGGACACCTACTACAAAGCGTTTCAGCTCGATAAATTGCTGCAGCCCATCGAACAAGAACTCCTTGAAGAGGCGCGCGCGGCCTTAAAAGGAAAACACATCGACTACCTCTCCGACGCCGGTGCGTTGTTGGATACCACCATCGGCTTGCTCGACTCGACGGGATGGGGCAACCAGCCCCTGCGCAACCTGCGCGCCCTTTTGACGGCCCCGTTCATGACCCAGCGACGGCTTGCCCTGATTGTCGAGACGATTGAATCGATTTATCAGAGCCTGGGTTATTGGAGCGATCGCCAAATGGGAGATGCCATCGACGCCATCTCCGGTGTCGTTTCGTTCGCCGACATCGCGCCCGCGCTAAAGCTGCCGCTCGGTATTAATAATGCCGCGCAGTTGGCGCAAAACCGGTTATTGATGCGCACGCACATCCAGAGCGATCTCCTGCGCGAAAATTTCCCGCTCTTTTTCTTGAAGGACTTGGCACAGAGCGTGGCCGCCGAGCTGCAGCAGCGTACCGACGGAGGCGCTATCATGGCCGCCACGGAAAGCAACGCGCCGGCCATATTTTTTCCCGAACATTTATTTGGCGACATACAGGTGAACGAATCGCTGGCCGTGGACTCGGAAAAGGGCGCGAACCTTCTGCGGCTCGCGCGCTTGAACATGCCGGTGCCGCCCGGGATTCGCTACGCCATCGGCCTGGATATCGACGCGATTTGGCCGCGCATCCCGGGGGATATGAAGCGCCTGGTCGGAATGATCAATGAGTCGGGGCTCAACGAAGATTTGGGCTCCGATTACGGAACGGCCGCGAAAAAACCCATCCTCTTCTCCATTCGCAGCGGCGCCATCTTCGACGCGCCGGGACAACAGCACACCGTGACGAACTGGGGCGTCACCGAACAAAACATCGGCGCGCTTGCGGAGCGGATCGGCGAATGGGCCGCCTGGGACTCGCTGCGGCGTTATTACCAAGAATATGCAATGGCCGTTCTGCATATGGACCGCAATGATTTCCGAAAAATCATGGATGAATACAAAAAAAGTTTCCGCAAAGAACGCAAAGAAGATTTCACCGCCAGCGAGATGAAGGCCGTGGCCCTTGTCTATAAAAGCCGCATTCTCGAAGCGCACGGGCCCAACGCCATCCCGGTCACGCTGGACGAACAGCTCCTGCGCATCATTCGCTCCATCCAAGACTCGTGGGACAACCCCTCCATGAAGGCCTACCGCGAAAGCCGCGGCATGACCGACGAGGGTGGCACCGCGATCATCATTCAGTCGATGGTCAAGGGCAATGCCGCCGGCAAGGAAGCTCCGCAAAAAATATCCGGCGCCGGCGCGGTTTTTTCGGGAATTTGGCCGTGGGAACCGGTTAACGGCTCCATCGCGTACCGCGTCGAGGGCAGCGACATTGCCGATGGCGTGATCACGCCGCTCGACATTGATACGCTGCGCGCCAATCCGCGGCTGTGGGCGGAAATTAACGACATCGTCGCGAAACTCAGCGAACACTATGGAACGCGTGTGCAGCTCGAATACACGATCCAAAATGGGAAATTCTGGGTCTTGCAGGTGCGCAGCGTCCCGGAAGAAGGTTCAGCGCCGGAATTCGACCCCAAATCCGCTGCGCGCGCCAAAATTTTGGCGGACGGATACAGGCTTTCCGGAAAAGCGGTGAAGGGCCCGGTCCTATCGATCAATCATTTACGCCATGTCGTCGCGTTGGCGGAAAAATACGAGCAAAAATACGGGAACTTCCTCAGCGGCCAAACAAAAGCCGCGGAATTGACGTGGTTCCTTCGGGAAATTTTAAAACAGAACGACCTTGAGCCGCAGCAGAAAGCGTCCGCGCAATTGCTGTTGACCGCGGTGCACACCATCGACACGTTCCGCACCGCCGATCCGGCGCACGCCGCGCAAACCGGGCTGATCGTTGCGTCCGATGAAACGCCACCGGAAGACCTGCGCTTCCTGCGCTATTTCAACGAACTTAGCGGCGACAAATTAGTTGTGGGCTCCATTTCCAACCGCGGCGGGCCGGGTGCGCATGAGCAGGAAAACGCAATCCATCTTGGTCTGACCACGATGGCCGGCACCACCGCCGGCGAGGCGGCGAGCTTCATCTCATTTGTACAGGATGATCTGGGAACGATCATTTTCCGCCACGGCCAACGCAAAGACATTGCTCTCAAACAAGGCGTGCACATGGTGTCGCTGCACGGCGCCGGAAAATTCATGAAGGTTTTGCAAGGCAACGTGCGCTTCGCCGACGACGACGTTCCGGCGGCGCCGGCGATCTTGGATTCGCTGTTCAAAACCGGCGGCCCAAAATGGCATTTGGAAATTTCGCCGTTGATTGAAGAAGTGTTATTCCGCTTTATCGGCATGGGCGTTGCCCCCGTTTTCATTGCCGCGTTCGTGCTCGTCCCGGAAACGTTGGCCAGCGTCGATTCGATTTTCAAAATCGCCGGCGTTTTTTCCATAAGCACGATCATCAGTGCGACCTTAAACGCGCTGGCCCACATTTACGCCGACGGCCCGGCGTTTTATGAACGATTTATTTATCGCTTGCAGCGCTCTTGGATCTACGCGTTTACGTTCGGCTTGTCTTCATTGTTGATGTCCACCTTGCTGATCATGATGGTATCGCCGTTCTTGCCGGTCACCGGCACGACGCTGGCTTACATTGCCTTAACCGGCGCCGGCACGGCCGCATTTATCTCGACCTCACAGCACCGCCGTCACAACAAGCTGGAAGCGGCGACCGCCAAGAAACACGTCGCCGAAACGAAACGGGAAATTCGCCAAATGCTTTGGACCGGCGGCGCCCAATCGCTTTTTTCGGACGCCAGTTGGAAAAAATGGCTGGCCAACAATCGCTCGACCCCGATGAAGATCGCCGGGCTATCTCAGTGGCGCGCGGTTACGCCGACCCTCATTGAGCAGGAATTTACCGACGTGATGCACGGCAGCACGGTGCTGCATTTCAATTTGAAAGATTTGCTGGAAGGTTCGCTGGCGTTCCAGGAAGGAATGGGCGTGCAAACGCTGCGCGCCAAACTATCCCTGATTGCGCGCGTTATCGCCGCGACGGAAAATCGCGACGCTGGAATCCTGTTGACGATCGGCACGAACCAAACGGCCGAGTCCGCCGCGGAAAAACTTGCGCTGCTTTTCGCGCAATACAGCGTCAGCTATCGCCTGTCGACCGATGAAATCCGCCGCCGTCTTATCATCGACCATGCGGAAAAGGCCAATCCGTTCCGTGCCGCCCACGCGCATCGTGACATGATCGGCGGGCGTAAAATCCACGCGTTCCCGATGAAAGTTCATAAAGAACTCTACTGGGAGCTTGATTTCGATTCTCTGCGGGGGTTAACTGCGGAAATGGCGAGCAACATCATTATCGACGTGATAAGCCTGGTGAAAGGACAGCAGATCCGCCTGGAAAACCTGCCGGACATGATGCGGCAGATTCTAAGCGCGGCTTAAGTTAGCGCCTCATCTCCGGCACTTCCAACACCTCGACGCCCGGCGGCGGGTTCTCCACCGCAAGCACCAGCGTGTGCACAAACTGGTCGATCGAAATGAAACCCAATCGCTGCGCGTCGTTGCGCGTCGCGGCCTGCGATTCGAGAATCCAATACAGCGGTTTGAACAAAAGCGGCCAGCGCCGCCCCGGCCCAATCACGTACCAGGGCCGCAAAATTGTCGCCTTCAGTCCGCTGGAGCGCACCCGCGCCTCAATGTCGGCGCGGACCTGGATGTACGACTGCATGAACGGCGCCGGCTGGGCGACGCTCACGTAAACAAAATGTTCGACGCGCGCTAAACGCGCCGCCTCCACCGCTTCCTTTCCCGACGTGAAATCGATTTTTTCAAACGCGCTGTCGTCCCATGGCTTCGGATGGTGTGCGCCGACCAATTGGACGAACGTGTGATCGGAGCGCAGATGTTCCTTGTAGGTGGAGGCGTCAAGCGGATTGCCGGCGATAAGGTTGGCGCCGGCGGCAAGTTTTTTCTCGGAACCGGGGCGGACCAGAGCGTCAACCGTGTGGCCGCGTTTTATAAGTTCTTCAATCAGGCGGCGACCGACGAAACCGGTTCCTCCCGTAATAAAGACGTTCAAAGGGCGGCGCGGGCGGCGATGACGCGTTTCACCGCTTCTTTGGTGGTGGCGCCGAACGCGGTCAAATGGCCCATTTTGCGGCCCGGGCGCGGTTCGGATTTTCCATAGAGATGCAGTTTCACCAACGGATCTTTCAGCGCCCGGTCCCAGCGCGGCGTGCCTTTCTTCCACAAATCGCCGAGCAAATTCGCCATCGCCGCCGGACGCAAGAGCTCGGTCGAACCCAGTGGAAGGCCGCAGACCGCGCGCAGCTGCTGTTCAAACTGGCTGGTCACGCAGGCGTCGAACGTGAGATGGCCTGAGTTGTGCGGACGCGGCGCAAGTTCATTCACAAGCAACTTGCCTTTCTTGGTCAGGAACAGTTCCACACACATCACGCCCACAACGTCGAGCGCTTTTAAAATCCCTTTGGCCATGTCCACCGCTTCTTTGGCTGTTCCCGGCGAAATTTCGGCCGGGCAGAACGTCACGTCCAAAATGTGATTGGCGTGCGTGTTCTCCATCACCCCGAAATGAGCGAAGGAGCCGTCTTCGTTGCGCGCGGCGACGACCGAAAGTTCTTTTTCAAAATCGACAAACGCCTCCAGCACCATTTCCTGCCCCGTCAGCTTGCGCGCCGCTTCGGCGACGTCTTTTTTCGCGGCGATTTTCATCTGGCCTTTTCCGTCGTAACCGAAGCCCGCTGTTTTCAAGACCGCCGGCAAACCCAACCGCTGCACCGCCTCTTTTAAATCATCGGCGGTTTTGACAACGGCAAACGGCGTGACTTGAAATCCTTTTTCGGACAAAAATGTTTTTTCGCGCAGACGGTGCTGAGTGACATAAAGAACGTTGCCGCTGGGATGGACCGGTGCGTGCTTGGCGGCGGCTTCCACCGCGGCCTTGGAAACGTTTTCGAACTCGAAGGTGACGACGTTCACGCGGCGCGCAAAGTCCTGCACCGCGCCCAAGTCCTCATAGGAAGCCGTTCGCTCCATGTCGGCCACTTGCCCGGTCGGCGTGTCGGTTTCCGGGGAGAAGGTGTGCACGCGGTAGCCCATGCGGCGCGCCGCAATGGCGAACATGCGGCCGAGCTGGCCCGAGCCGAGGACGCCAATCGTGGAACCTGGCGGGATCAGTTTCATTTAGGGAGTTTTGCTTTTAAAACGGTGCGGGTTTGTTTGGCGCGGAACGCGAGCAGTTTTTTGCGCAAGGGCGGGCGCGACAGCGCGAGGATCGACACCGCGAGAAGCGCGGCGTTCTTCGCCCCGGCCTCGCCGATGGCGAGCGTGCCGACGGGAACGCCCGCGGGCATTTGCGCAATCGAAAGCAGGGAATCGATTCCCTTGAGCATACGGCTTTTCACCGGCACGCCGAGAACCGGCAGGTGCGTGTGCGCGGCGGCCATGCCGGGCAGGTGCGCGGCGCCGCCGGCGCCGGCAATGATCACTTCCACGCCGCGTTTGGCCGCTTGTTCGGAATAACTGGCCATGAGTTTGGGCGTGCGGTGCGCGGAGGTGACTTTGGATTCATGGGCGACGCCGAAATTTTTCAGCATCGCGCTGGCGTGTTTCATGGTGTCCCAATCGGAGGTGCTGCCCATAATGATGCCGACCAGAGGTTTTTTCATGCGTTTGATTATACTCTGCGCTGAGACGTAATCACAACGACCGACAAAATGATCACCGCGGACGCGATGATGGTCCCGGCGCGAATGGGCTCATCCGCCACCAGCCAGCCGAGAAAAATCGCCACCACCGGATTCACATAGGCGTAGGTGGAGGCCACGGAAATTGAGGTCATCCGCAAGAGCCAGGTGTACGCGGTAAACCCAACCAGCGCGCCAAACGCAATTAAATACACCAAACTCCATAAAGAACGCGCAGAAACGTTATTCGGGTCGACCTTCTCCCCCATCCCGAGCCCTATAATAAGGAGGAGCAGCCCCCCGGCCAGCATTTGCGCCGCGGTGGCCATAACGTGGCTCTCCGGGTGCGGAGCCCGCTTTGAATAAACGGAACCGATCGCCCACAACACCGAGGCCAAACACAACAACAGACATCCGTGCAATGGCAGCGCCCCGATCTGGCCGGCGATGGACGGCCACATAAGCATGACCAGTCCCACAAACCCGCCCAAAATCCCGCACCAACTGAGAATGGATGTTTTCTCCCGACTGAACAGAACCATCCACAACGGGACCATGGAAACCAACAGCGCGGCCATGCCCGAGGGAACGGTTTGTTCGGCGTACACCACCAATCCGTTACCGCCCACCAACAAAAATCCGCCGACGATTAACCCCGTTTTCCACTGGGCGCGCGTGGGCGGCGCGTGTTTGCGCACAAGGCCCCAGGCGAAAAAAATTGCGCCGGCGATCAAAAACCGCAGCGCCGCCATCAAAAACGGCGGAATGGTTTCCACCGCGTAGCGGATCGCCAAATACGTCGATCCCCAAACGATGTACACCGTGAACAAGGCGACAAGAACGGACGTGTTCATAAAATTAGGCGAGCGCGATGAGCATGGCGCCGAGCGCCATGATGGCCGCGCCCAAGAGCCGCGCGCCCAAATGCTCTTCTTTGAAAAATAGAGCTCCGTAAACGACGGAGATCAGCAGGCTCAACCGCTTAATGGCGATCACATAGGCGGCGTTGGCCGTCTGCATGGCGATAAATTGCATGAAAAAGCCGCTGGCTTCGGCGAGTCCCAGCGGAATCAGCGTTTTGGGCTGGCTGAAAATTTTCTTCCATCCGTTTTCAACGCGGAACTGCAGCGGCGAAAGGCCCAGCGCGATCAGCGCGAAATAAACGCTGGAGAAATACATGGGGCTCGAGGCTTTCAGCGCGTTGCTGGCGAAAATCGTGGTCACGGAAAAAATAAAAGCCACCGCGAGCATGAGCAGCGGGCCTTTTTCGCGCGGAAAAATTTTTTGCGCGCGGAAGTGCCCCCAGGAAATGGTTTCCATCTGCAAAAGAAACGCGCCCGCCGACACCAACAGAATCCCGGCGATGCCCTGCAGGCTCGGCTGGATCGACAAGAATATCCATTCGAGGATCACGAGGAACGCCGGCGTGAACGCCAAGTAGGGAATCGACAAGGACAGCGGCGCCAGCTGGACCGAGCGGTTGTACATCATGGCCGCGAGCAATTCCATCGGCAGCGCGATCGCCACGTTGATCCAAAAACCGCGCGGATCGTGCGGGGCCGCCGCCATGAGGAACACCGGCAGCATAAAAAGAAGCCCCCAGCCCGGTTTGGCCCAGGCCACGGTTTCGAAACGGTTCGTTTGTAAGGCTTTTTTTGCGAAGGCGTCCGAGGCGCCGGCCATGACGGCCGAGCCGAACGAGAGAATGAGCCACATCGGGCTATTCTATCGGATTATGCGGGTTCGTCGGGAATCGTCGGGTTAACGAGCTGGCCCAACAGCATTAGGGAATCCTGCCAACCCAGATAACAGGCTTCCTGGGGAATGACGTCCGGAATTCCTTCCTGAGCGATGGTCACTTCCGTGCCGACGGACACTTTCTTCAGCGTGACGGTCGTGATCATTTCGCCGGGGAGGTTGGGATCGTCAAATTTATCCGAGTAGCGCAATTTTTCGTTCGGCACCAGTTCCAAATATTTCCCGCCGAATGCGTGGCTTTTGTTGGTCGTGAAATTGGTGAATGACATTTTATAGGAGCCGCCCACCTTTGCTTCCATTTTATGAACGGTGCAGGTGAAGCCCTGCGGAGGAATCCATTTCACAAGCGCAATCGGATCCATAAACGCACGGTAAACGCGTTCGGGCGGGGCGGTAAAAACGCGATGAAGTCGGACGGTGCTGGGCATACTGATTCCTCCTTAAATTTTTACATCCAATTGGCGTCGTTCTCCCGTAGTTCTTTTACGCGCCGCATGTGATCTTTTTAATTAACGCTTTCTTTAAAAATTCCCGCCAGCGCTTTGATGTCCAAGCACACCATGCTAATAACCACAAAGCTCATGGCCGCTTTACCTTTGCTTTGCAAAAACTGCGGCCACCCCACCCAAAAACCAATCAATCCCGCAATTAACGCCAGAGCGATTAACACACCTTTTTTAGAACGAAGTGCCGTTCTTTCACCCAGCAATAGACGCCACAAAATAACCATATTAATTACGGATGCTATGACTGTCACGGCAGCTCCGGCAAACGGCTGAGGCGTTCCTGATCCAGCCATATACAACAGGCGCAGCGGCACAATAATTAAATAGGCAAGCGTAACGTAACAGATGACCGCACTTGCGGGTGCGAGAACGATGGCTTCTAAAATTTTTGCAATAGACCATGGCTTATTATTCATTTGATGTTTCCAGCCTGTACGAGGGATTCGAGTGCGATGATTGGTTGGACAGTCGACATTTCGCCACCCACTTATTTTGCATTGGCGCTTGAAACACAAACAACAGACGCAATAACATAGTCGCCATCCGATTCAGTTTCATAGGCTATTAACTTTCCTTTAAATGGTGGCGGACCATAGTAGGCAAACACCTGTCCTGCTTTTGCATTGGCAACTGTTGAAGTCCAGTAGATGCGCTCATGCCCGTAAGGCACAACGCTTTCAATCCCTTGATCTATTATTTTTTGGAAATCTTCTTGTGAAGGTAACCGCCAATTCATCTTTGGCTCTTTTTGCTCACATGCGGCCTTCGCTTCATTCCAGCCATATCGCTGAGAGAACTCTTTTCCCCAAATTACATCGCCATTCTTTTTATGCTCGGATGGCAATTGCACTTTTTTCTCTGTCGCAGATACGAACAAGGTCGAACTAACAAATACAAGAATTGAGATGGTTCTAATTAGCTTTTTCACAATTACCTCAACCTAAGACTGCCTAACGTATGGAACTTAGCCGTGCCCCTCCAATCAATTCAATATAGGAGGGGTATCGGCTGCAGTGATTGGTTAGGCTGCAAAGTTACCGCCTGACCTTAATAAAGAAAGCGATTACACCTAGAACTGATGCAAAAATAGGGGTGGCAATTGCAATGAATAGCCCCGTAACCAAGCCTCCCGAATTGGGATCTGGATGAAATTGTCTTGTTAAATAACTCGCCAAATACCCGAGCAATGTAAAACTCGCGGTGGAAGCCAAGGCAAAGATTACCGCGTTAAGGGCTTTAAGTTTATCCGGCAAAGGAGGGAAAAAGTATTTGATAACCAAAGCAAAGACTAATCCCCCAACAATAAGAATTTGGATTGGGCCGAAGAGTAAGACCGTGATGAAAAGAACTGGGCCCCATGGTTCAGCAAAAAACGGTGCAATTGTCATAAACATTTCCCTCGCATGATTAGCAGCCTAACGTATGGAACTTAGCCGTGCCCCTCTTACCAATATTATTGGAGGGGCATCGGCTGCGGTGATTGGTTAGGCTGTCAAATCTCACCTACTTCCAAGCTCAACGAAAAAAATAACGATACCCAGAAAGATCAGGAAAATACCAACCATTACGGCGACTGCCCCATTAAGTATTAGGCCATTAATAGAACGTGAGAGTGGCAGTTGTTCCATCCATATTGTCCATGCACCAAGTGCAATACATCCGACGGCGTAGACAAAATTGAATCTATTCTTCATTTCCTCACAGACCCTTGAGCGCCTAACGTATTGAATTCACCGGCGACGCGGAGCGGCGTCCGGTGCGATGATTGGTTAGCCAGCCCATTTAGATTGTTTTCGTGAACCTCATGAGGACTTTTTCAATAATAGTGAGTGCTGCCCGTTCCAATTTATCGATCTCAACATCATCCAGCCAAATTCCACCACACTTTTCACATTTATCGATTTGAACCTTTGGATCTTTGGGCGCCCTGTCTTTCTTCATTTCAGCCTGACATTGCGGACATTTCCCTGGTTTGTGATCTAAATATTCCACGGGGGATTCACTAGGGCGCGATGCGCCGACAATAGTCATGCGTTCTTTGAGATATTTATCTAGTTCCCCTTTTTGAAACCATACTCCAGCGCAAACAAAACATTGGTCAATTTCGAGCTGCTCCGTTTTCCCTTGGCCCTTCAATTTTCCGGATGCATACACACTATGGAGATTGACCTGGACTGGGCTAAGTTTCCCGAGGCATTTGGGGCATTTCATAAAGTCTCCTTTGGATTACGAGAATAATCTGAAATCAGCTTGGCTATTTTCTCTTCTGTTAAATCATGCGCCTTTTTGGACGGATTACCTTGCCAGCGAACCACACCATTTGGATCAAGAATAGCCACGTTAGGAAATCGTTTCACGCCAAAAACATGATATTCGGCATTCCGTGATTCATCAATCGCGAGGGAATACTCGATCTTCATCGCGCTCCTAACTCTCTCGATGGTCTCAGCGGATTCCGGTGAAAGAGCGATCACGGCTAAATTATCGCCGAACTTCTGATGAAAAGAATTTAACTTCTTGATGTTCCCAATACATGGAGGGCAGGTGGTCCTCCAAAAATCGAGAAGGACAAATTTTCCCTTCGTACTTGGAGGAGGACCCAGCCATTGAGCAACCGAGAGATCCACCACAACAGATTGACCGCGCAAATCCTTTGCATTGAGTTGTTCAAATGATCGGCAACCCGATGCGATTACGGCTAACGAAAGAAAAACGACACCCCTAATCAAAATCAACTTATGACTCCTGGCTGGCTAACGTATTGAATTCAGCCGCGGCGCGAAGCGACGTCGGCTGCGATGATTGGTTATACGGCCTATTACGGCACCTTTTTTGGCGACTCATCTTTATCGACGAATGACTTGAAAGTTCCGTCAGTATGTAAACCGAGGATCCCGAATCGCCCAACATTGTCCCCAACTCCTTCATAGTTCTTCTCTACGTACAATTCAGCATCCTTTTGAGTCCAACTAACCAATGGGGATATAAATAAACCAGTTACATATATACTTCCATCTTTTTCAACACTGATTCCCTTTACACTTTTAATTTCATGTTCAGGCGTCGAAAACACAATAGTTTTTGTCTCTGTGGCGAATGGAATTTTGAATGAAATATCTTTAAGACCATATTGATCATATCGATCTAATCGACATGAAGTAGCGGCGCCATTGTGGTCGAAACAATCGACAAGAAGAAATTTGAAATCAACATGTGGGACGGTATAGCACCCTCCAACACAATCAATTTCCATGAAAGCTTTATCTACTTCTCCGCTTGGTGTTGATCCAACGATGCGATAGTCCCACACAAACGTTTCCGGGTCCTCTCTGGTGATTACTTTAGGTGTGATCTTTGGAGAATAAGAGAAAGGACTTTTAGCTTCGGCAGAGTATCCCTGTTCGGTCAAAAGCAACAACATCGACAACAACCATAGCCAACTTGGAATATTAAGAACCTTCATCAAATTAATCTCTCCTAAGCCGTATAACGTATTGAACTTAGCCGCGTGCGCCGAAGGCGCGCGTCGGCTGCGATGATTGGTTAGCCAGCTTTTGATATCCGATCCTTTAACGCCTGCACTGTAAAGCTCGGGATCATAAAATAGCCCATACCGAAAACAACGACCCCACTAAAGTCCTTTACAGAAATCTCCACGCCTGATTCATTCCACCTGGAGGAAACCTTTAATATTTTAGACCACGGAATGAGAATTTCACTGATCATTGAAGAAAAACGAGGAGAGATTCTTAAACCTTCATCCCCCAGGCAGACTTTCATGAGGAGATAATGCCCACCAAAGAAATAAGGTTTCCTGTATACATGAACGCCATAGCAATGAACATATGCCTCTTGATTTGCTGACTCTTTAGCGCGATAAAATTTTTCCAGCGTGGACCAGCCACCGACAAACCATCTATACCACCCGTTGAGAAGTGTTAGAAGGAAAACGCCGGCGGCAATGAAGAAACCCATTAGAAACTCCTGCTGGCTAACGTATGGAATTCAGCCGTGCCCCTCCAATCAATTCAATATAGGAGGGGTATCGGCTGCGATGATTGGTTAGCCCGCAATCCCTATTTCTTGTTCCAGTTAAGCGCTGCATTAAGTTTTTTTTCTGATTCTTTGATCTGCTTTTGCGTAATTGAGTGTAAGCGATCAAAGTTTTTCATTACATTCGATAAGTATTCTTGTTGAACCTTGAGCCTATGAGTGATTGGACCAAGTTTGTTTTTGAGTTCCGATGTTTCTTGCCTATTCAATGCTGCCACGATTTTCTCATGCTCAGGCAGCACCTCCTTTACTGTGCGAACTATCGATTGGGCTTCAGCCTCAAAGTATTCGTTTAATACCTTGGACTTATGATGGGGATCGTCCCAAATATATTTATCTGGGTCATCCTGAATGGCTTTCATCCTGCTTAGAACTTCTGGCGTGCCGGAATATTTGCTCAGAAGTGAGTTGTACTTTTCTTGCAAACCCGTGCAATCCCGCTCCACTCCAGCCTCAATTTGTTTTGCTCTTTCTTCGTCATAAGGCTCTTCTCCACCCCAATGGTTGCAATTTGAATTCTGGTTAATATATTCAGCCACGTCCTGCGGGAAAAACTCTTTTAGTCGAGGCTCCGTGATTTGATACTCATAAACAGGGGTTTCGTAAACCTTGTATGGTCGTTCGGCGAATAAAATCGTTGCAAGGAATATTGAAAAAGAGATCAGCGCGGCATGCTTCATTTTAATCCCCTTTGCGGACTAACGTATTGAACTTAGCCGTGCCCCTCCAATCAATTCAATATAGGAGGGGTATCGGCTGCGGTGATTGGTTAGGCCGCATCAATTACCTCGCCCATTTTTCTTATCAATTCGGCGACAATTCTCTCGTCAGTATCAGACCATTGCCATTTTTCGATGTCATCTTCTTTCCGTATTGGAATAGGGTATCTTCCCAGCCACACAGTTATAGATGAAATTAATTTCACAACTGGTATTTCTTCGCCTGACAATTCAAATTCTGCCCAGCTCGCAAGTGTAAGCAAATCGTGTTTTTTCGAACCTTTATAACCCTCAGTGGTAACTAATGATTTTCCTTTCTTAACACCAATTCCCTTTAAGAAGTTTTCAATTGAATATCCCCAAAGTAAAACCTCTGGAGAAAGTATGAGGCAACCTTTCGGATCATTCCCTTTCACTTCTGCCTCGTGTCTGTGCTTTTGAAGAATGTCTGCCCCAAAGGCTAGAAAAGTGGCAACCGCCTCCCAGGATTTCGGATTATTCCCGCGATCTTTATAAGCTTCAATGCCTTTAATAAAGCAGTGCCCCTTTGCGGCCTAACGTATGGAACTTAGCCGCGCCCGCCGCGGCGGGTGTCGGCTGCGGTGATTGGTTAGGCAGTATCAAATCACCGATCCCTTTTAAGCATTTGGATTATGGCCACAATCAAGCCTAAACCAAAGAACCCGATGGATAACAACCCAATCGCCTTTTCCCCATTACTCCAAAGATAAACGCCAGCTATTACAAAGGCCAAACTCCCCCAAAACACAAACGAATTTGTTGTTTTTGTCGGCGGCGCCTTAATTTGCTGGTAAATTTGATCTGCGTTTGAAAAGTCAGTTACGGCTTCGAGATTTCGAAAAAACAGCCAATTACCAACGACAAATATAATGACTTCCAATCCCAATGCTAATAGCAGCCCAGAGAGAAGACTCAGTCCTATATGCTCACGAGATAGAACCAGAATGAGCACAGCGAGAAAGCCCAAGCTATTCCGGATTTTTAGATAAATACCTAACCGCTGTTTAGCTGCTTCATCAGGCAACACATAGGCTTTACCTATTCCCCAAGGAAAATAAACTGATCTCCCGCCTGAATCCTTGCGAAAGTGGTACTCATCCGATTTCATAATCATACACTCCTCATGCTGCCTAACGTATTGAATTCACGCGCGCTGCCGCGAGGCAGCGTCGCGTGCGGTGATTGGTTAGGCAGTTCACGATTTCAGCGCGACCAGTTTTTTAGCTTCGTCGATGCCGCCAGATGCTTTCAATGTTAACGGCGTAGGGCTAGCCTTCCATTGCGCAACGAATTCTTCGGCCTTCTTTAATTCGAGTTGGGGCATGGTTTTCGCCAGATCATCGAGAGCAGCTTGCGCGTTTTGAGAAACCTGTTTTTCAGAAGTAAGTTTGGCGAGTTTAAAGTAGGCGTAGGCCAAACTTTGATTTTTTGGAACAACTTTCCCTTCCTTATAAATGACGGACAGGTTATATAGCGCTCTCGGATTTCCCTGATCTGCGGCTGCCTTCCAGTACTTGATGGCTTT
>CAZCJA010000037.1:0-22832 GCA_964499015.1 uncultured Elusimicrobia bacterium | reverse complement strand
AACGAAAATTTTTGAGCCGCTCTTCACCACCAAAGCCCGCGGCACGGGCCTGGGGCTCGCCATCAGCAACAACATTGTGCAGAAGCACGGCGGCGTCATTTTGGTCACAAGCCAGGAAGGCAAAGGCACCCGTTTTTCCATCAAACTGCCTATGGCGCCGCCACCTGATAAGGAGGATTAATCCCATGCCCAACGATCGCATACTTCTTGTTGACGATAATAAAGGCCAGCGGATCACGCTGGAGAGCATCCTCAAGCGATCGGGGTACGAGGTGGTTTCCGCCGACTGCGGAAACGCCGCCTTGAAGGCGGCGGAAAACCAGAGATTTGCGGCGGCGCTTCTGGACATTAAAATGCCGGACATCACCGGCATCGACGTTCTGAAAGCGCTCAAGTCGGACCAGCCGGACATCACCGTCATTATGATGACGGGGTTCGCCGAGTCCGAATACGCGATCGGCGCGCTGAACGCAGGGGCCTCCGCCTATATTCTCAAACCGGCCAACATCGAGCAGATCAAATGCCTGCTCAATCAGGCGCTCGAGCACCAACGCCTGATCGAAGAGAACAAAGCCATGTCGGAAGCGCTGCGCGAGCTCAATTCCCAGCTTGAAACCAAAGTCAAAGAGCGCACCACTCAGCTTCTTTCAGCGCAAAACATGACGCTCAAGTTCTACGAAGAGCTGAAGAAAAATTTTGAATCGACGCTCGAGGTGCTGTCCATCGCCATCGACCAGCGCGACACGCTCACCTATAGCCATTCGTTCCGCGTCACGCAGTACGCGCAGGAAATCGGCAAAGTGATGGGCTTAAGTTCGGACGATTTGGAAAAACTCCGCTATTCGGGGCTCATGCACGACCTGGGCAAAATCGAAGTGAAACAGGAAATCCTGTGCAAGGAAGGGTCGCTCACGGCCGACGAATACCACGAAATCCAAGGGCACGCGCACGGCACCTTTGAGCTGTTGTCGAAATTTAAATTCAAATCCAACTTGGCGGAAGTGCCGCTGATCGCTTCCAGCCATCACGAACGATTCGATGGCAACGGCTACCCGCGCAATTTGAAAGGCGAAAACATCCATCTTTTGGCGCGTATTCTGGCGGTCGCCGACGTGCTGGACGCCATCACCTCCAAACGCCACTACCGCACGGCCATGCCCATCTGCGACGCCATCGGCATCATTCGCCGCGAGTCCGGCGGCCACTTCGACCCGCGCTGCGTGGAAGCGTTCTTTCAGGTGAACCTGGCCAACTTCCTTAAAATCCATATGGCCGATAACTTAAGCAAAGTGGACCAATTGGGCCTGGTCGAATTGGAAGGCTTCAATGTGGAATCGGTTTATCAGGCCTGCTCCGCCGATGCCCCGAGCAAAGAGCAGCTCCGCATGCTGCAGACGTTTTACAACTACTATCAAGGGCCCGTGCCGCCGCGCCTCACCGGAAAAATCCAACCGGCCGCGCCTTTGCCCCCCGATCCCGAACCCGAAGCGTAGCCTCCAAACTGCTACAATCCTCCGCCTAAATTAACCCGGAGGAAACATCCCATGTCCAAACAAACCACACTCGTTCTTATTAAGCCCGACGCCGTGCGCCGTTCGTTGATCGGACCGGTCCTGACCAAACTCGAAGAATCGAAACTCACCCTTGTTGGCGCCAGCCTGCGCCGCGTTCCCCTTTCCCTCGCCGAAGAGCATTACGCTCCGCACAAAGGCAAAGGTTTCTACGCCCAACTTTTGGACTACATCACCGGCAAGCTTCACGCGTCCAACGGCAACCCGGAACGCGTGATGGCGCTGGTGTACGAAGGCGACAACGCAATCGCCACGATCCGCGCGCTGGCCGGCAACACCAACCCGGAAAAAGCGGAACCGAACACGTTGCGCGGCAGTTTAGGGCGGATCACAACGGCGGGCGTGTTTGAAAACGTGGTGCATGCGTCGGCCAACCCCATCGAAGCGGAGCGCGAAATCAAACTTTGGTTTCAGCCTCATGAACTGGTGGGCGACTTGTTTGAGACCAAGTCGGAAGGCGGCAAGAAGGTTTGGACGCGGATTCCGGCTGTCTCTGAACTTCCCGCGTAAGGGCAAAAAAAAGGGGATCAGCCCCCTAACCTAAGCTGATCCCCTATAAATCGGTGCGCGAGTCACTTGCGCTATGTCCATAGTATGACAGGGGTGTATTAAGTTTTCCTTAAGGCAAGATTAAGAAGTGCTTAAGATTTTCGGCCGAGCAGGTGGAGCAGCTGCGGGTGGAGATGGGGGTTGGCCGCCAGTAGTTTGACCGGGGCCGCGATATCCAACGGTTTTCCTTGTAAATCAGTTACTTTCCCGCCGGCTTCGGCAATCAGCAGCACGCCGGCCGCGACGTCCCAGGGTTTGAGCTTGTACTCCCAAAACCCTTCCGCGCGGCCGCAGGCCACCCAGGCCAGATCGATAGCAGCCGCGCCGAAACGCCGCACCCCCATCACTTTCTTCATCAGCCGGGAGAAACCGCGCAGGTATTCTTTGATGTGCGTGGGATTGTCGTAGGGAAAGCCGGTAAAAATCATGGCATGGTTCAGCGTCCGCCAGCTGGAGACGCGGATTTTCTTGCCGTTCAGCGTCGCACCCCGCCCTTTTGTCGCCAAAAACAATTCATCGCGGAACGGATCGTAAACCCCGCCGGTCAACACCGTGCCGTTGTGCTCGAGGGCAATGGACACGCACGCCACCGGAATCCCATGAAGATAATTGGCGGTGCCGTCCAACGGATCGATCACCCAGCGATACGGTTTGCGTTTGGCTTCGGGCGCGTTGCGCGCCAGATAGCTCGATTCCTCAGCGAGAAAGCCATGATCGGGAAAGCGTTTATGAATGAGCGAGATGACGGCTTTTTCGGATTTCAAGTCGATCTCGGTGACGGGATTGACGGGAGATTTGTAGGACACGCGGGGACGGCGCGAAAAACCCTGCCGCAGGATGGCACCCGCGCGCAGGAGAGCGTCCTTCGCGGTCGCCGCGGCTTTATTGAGTTCAATCTGGTTCATACGAGGTCTTATATCTTTTTTGTAGTATTCCCACTTCACACGCGCCGGCGTGGCGGAATGGCAGACGCGCTAGACTCAAAATCTGGTGACCAATAGGTCGTGTAGGTTCAAGTCCTATCGCCGGTATTCTCCCCTCCTTGCCAGGAGGGCGTATGTTTTTTCATGTCTATGTGCTCCAAAGCACCCGATTCCCCGTCCACTATGTCGGTATGAGCCGCAATGCCTATAAACGGCTTCGCCAACACAACTCCAATAGAAATTACTCCACCCGAAACAAAGGTCCATGGAAAATTATTTATCTGGAGAAAGTATTAGATTCACTCGATGCGAGGAAAAGAGAAAAGTTTTTAAAAAGTGGCGCGGGGAGAAAGTGGCTGAAGGAAATTAGCGCGTCCGCCTGCGGCGGATAAATCTGCCATCTTGCCCGCCTTTGGCGGGTCCGCCACGCCGGCATTGAAGGTGGGTATTCTACTTCTTTTTCTTAGGCCACTTAATGTTTGGAAGGTTCCACAAAAGGCTCACCGCATGGCTGTTGCCGAGTTCCCCGTAAGGCACCCAGGCGTAATCAATGGCCGCCGGACCGAAGCCGAAGCCCGCCCCGAACGATAATCCCGACATTCCATCGATCTCATTGCGCCCCGTGTTGTAGCCGCCGCGCAAGGCGAGCCCGCTAAAGCGGTCTCCGCTGAACGAATATTCGAGACCGGCCGCCCCGGCCGCTTTATCTTTAGAACGCCAGATGGCGTCCAGCGTTAACGTGTAGCGATTTTTAAATTTGAGCGAGTTGCCCAGCGTCGCCGAGAGCGGCAAGGCGTCTTCCTGTTCATAAAATTTGATTCCCCCCCCAAGGTTTTTCACGACCAACGCGTGAAAAATAGAAGGCGACAGCGGGCTTTCCATTAATATCCCCGCATCAGCCGCGATGGCGCTCGCGGATTCATCGGCGATTTTGGACTGAATAAATTTGACGACTAAACCCGCGCTGATCTTCTGCGATCCGATGGCCACGCCCACCACGCCGGAATGATCGGCGGCGTCATACGATTCCAATTCATTTCCCCCATCATCATAAGCATCAATGGATTTATACGAAACGCCGTTGTAGCCGGCGCCAAAGCCGATGTTTTTATGACGGAGCGCCAAGGCCGCCTGGCTTTGCGCGGTGTCTTCCACAATTGGCTTGTACGAAACGAGAAGCGTGGGCCGCCACGTATTGATAAGTCCCGCCGGGTTCCAATAAAGAGAGTCGACCGAACTGGCCTCCGCCGTATACGCCTCGCCCATGCCCATCGCGCGCGCGCCGACGCCCAATTTTAGAAACGCCGCGCCGGTGGCACCCGCGTTTTCCGCGCGCAGTGGTACCAGCGCCGCGAACGCAACTAAAAACAGGAATGAACGGAAGGCGAATGCCCTCATCGGACCACTCCGAGGCGGCCTTTTTCTTTGCGCCCGTCCGGGTCGGTGATCAAATAAAAATAGATGCCGCTGGCGACGTCCTCGCCGCTGTCGTTCTTAACGCCGTCCCAATAAATTTGTCCGTCGCCGTTTTCGTCCGTCAAATCACGAACGAGCCCGCCGGCCACATCGTAAATCCGCACCTGCGCGCCTGCAGTAAGGAAGCTAAAGACAATGCGGCTGTGGCCAAGTTCCGCGCGGAATGGATTGGGATAGGCCAGCGCGCGGCTTAAATTAATCGCAGCGGTGGCCTGCAAAATCGCGAACGTGCTTAAGTGATCGGTCTGCGCGGTGACGGTATTATTGACCGCATCAACAACCGACGAAAGAGGTTTCCAACGCAGATTGACGGTGTCATACCGGGCGATCACGAGAGACGACTCGTTGGCCGGATTGAACAAGTCTCCTTGGCGGTAGCCGATGGTCAGCGTAACGGGAACGGATAAATTGGTCTGCGCCGGTGTGGTTTTCAGTTCAATGCCCGTGCCAGTGAGAAGGCTCGTTAAGGGATCGACCGACGTGGCTTTAATGGGCGCGGTGGAACCATCCACGTCGAGAACAACAGTTGTGGTGGCAACTCCAACAGGCCAAACGACCGTGTTGGTCGTGCCCTGGACGGTCTGGATCGTGGTCGTGGTGCTGACCGACGGCGCGATCGAAATCGAATTGAACGTCGGCGAGAGAACGCGAAAGCCTTCCGTCAAGCGCGTCGTGCCGCCGCCGGATTTTTCGAGAACCACGTCCCAGCGTCCGCCCGGACGCCCCGTCACGTTGAATGTCACAGTCGATGTGGTGACGGTGGAAACACCAAGGCCGGTGCCGGTGATGGTTTGCGTGCCGCGCTCAAGCGTCGCGGTCATTCCAGCGGCAAAACCAAACCCCGTAAGAGTCACGGTTGTAATGGCGAGCGAGCCCGAATTCGGCGCAGACGACGGGCTGACCGATGAAATCGAAAAGAGCGCGTTGGAAATATTGAGGCGGCCCGCGCCAATCTTGCCAACATACGACGGATTCAGTGCGTTGATATTGTCCGCCGTGCTGAGCAAACGCGCACGTACCTGTGCGGCGGTTAAAGACGGATTGTCCGAGAGAAGCAGCGCGGCAGCCCCAGCCACCATCGGCGACGCCATTGATGTCCCCGACAAATAACCGTAGCCGCTGGCCTGAACCGTGGTTGGGAATGTGGACAATATGCCCGTGCCGGGGGCGGAGATGGTAATCCACGTCCCGCGATTGGAATAACCGGACAAATGATCCGTGCGGTCTGTTGCAGCGACCGCAATGACTTTGGAATTGGCCGCGGGATAGCTGAACGTAAAATCTTCCGTTCCTTCGTTGCCGGCGGCCGCAACCATGACAATACCGGCTGCCTCTGCCGTGTTAATCGCATTACTGAGTGCGACAGAATTTTCGCCGCCGAGTGACATATTAATGACATGAGCGCCCGCGGTACTTGCATAAACGATCGCATCAACAACTGCGTCGGTCAAAATCTCGCAATTGCTATTGGCGACTTTGAGCGGCATAATTTTCCCGCCAAAGTGAAGCCCAGTGACACCCACAGAGTTATTTCCCACCGCGCCGATAATGCCGGTGACGTGAGTGCCGTGGCCGCGCGCGTTAAATGCCGGGGTCGCGTTAAAACAATTATCGTCGGGGTTGTTGTCGTCGTCGCCGAAATCTTTGCCGGACAGCATGTTTGCCGCCAAATCCGCATGCGCGACGTTAATGCCGGCATCAATGACCGCCACAACAATGGTATTCGATCCCTGCTCAATGTCCCACGCGTCTTCGGCGCCGATGTCGCTGCCCGCAGTTCCGCTTCCCGGATCGTAACTATCGTTTCCGCCGGCCTGCCCCGTGTTTTTTAGCGCCCACTGCTCGTTGTAGCGCGTGTCATTGGGAACGAAGGAGACGCGCATCGGATAATTGGGCTCAACAAATTCAACGTCGGGACGAGCGTTCCATTTGGCCAATTCGGCGTTAACCTCCGCATTGGCGGGAATATCCACCACCGCGGTGCGGGAAAGAATGGAACTTGCCGCGCTGAACTGGGCCATGGCGGCCGCGGAACGCATGCGGCCGGCCGGAGGAGCGGCGGGCGCGGCCAGCACGCGGCCCACCGTGGGCGCGCCTTTATAGCGGACGAGAAGAGAACGGATCTTGGGTTCGTTGGAAAATGCGGGCAACGCGAGGAACAGGGATATTAACAGGAGGACCGAGCGGCGCATGAGGGAAGCGTGCCTTAACAACGCCGCGTTTTCAAGACGTAAATCGACAAAGTCGCTCGACCATTTTGGGAATGGTTGCAACGCGGGACTCCAGCACGTTTCGTGTCTTCAACTGTCTGAGCGCGGCCGTGGTGGACGGGCCGATGGAAAGCGCCATTGCGTTGCGAAACAGCGCGGCCCATTCTTTTTTGGAGAAATATGCGGCGAAAAAATGAACCGTGGAAGCGGACGTAAACGTGACCGCGTCCACGCCGTTTAAAATAAGTTTTTTCAGCGACGCAGGAGGCGGCGTGGCGGCGACGGTTTCGTACGTGGCCACTTCATCCACAATCGCGCCGCGGCGGCGCAGTGCCTCCGGCAAATCCACCGGCCCGCTCTGCACCCGCGGCAAAAGAATTTTTTTACGGCGCACACGGCCCAGCGCGCGAATCACGCCCGCCGCATTAAAAACAGCCGGCGTACGCTCGACGCGCCATCCATGTTCGCGAATGGCCCGCGCTGTGGCCGGACCGACCGCGCAAATCTTGGTCCCCTGCAAAGACGCCCGCTTCGATTCCAATAAGAGCGCGAAGGCCTCCACCGCGTTGACGCTGAGCAAAACCACCCAATCGTACGCCCCCAAATTAGCGACGATTTCATTCAATCGTTTATCGCGCTGCAAGGGCCGCGTGCTGATGGCCGGACATTCGAGGACTTGGGCGCCGTTGTCTTCCAGCAGCGCCCGCAAACTTTCATTTTGGCTGGCGGCGCGGGTGACCACCACCGTTTTTCCAAGGAGCGGCTTGAGCGTTTTCACCCAATCGCGGGCGCGCGCCAATTGGGCGACGCCGCCGACGACGATGATGGCCGGCGCGGCCAATTGTTTCTTTTTAAATTCTTTTTCCGAGACGCCCAGCGCCGTCGTGATGACGCGTTGATTTTTTGTGGTCCCGGAAATCACCGCGGCCACCGGGGTTTTTTCGTCCCACCCGCGCTGCAAAAGATTGCGGCGGATCGACGGCCATTCGGCCACGCCCATGAGCACCACCAGCGTCCCCGTCGGCGATAACGATGACCAATCGACGCCCGATGAGCCGTCGTCGGACGGCTTGCCTTCATGCCCCGTAAAAAACGTGACTTGCGACGACCAGCGGCGATCGGACACAGGAATGCCGGCGTACGCGGGCGCCGCGATGGCGGAGGTTACGCCCGGAACGATTTCATACGGGATTTTCGCGCGGCGGAGCGCCTCCACTTCTTCGCCGCCGCGCCCGAACACAAACGGGTCGCCGCCTTTGAGGCGCACAACGCGCTTGCCTTGTTTGGCCAATTTCACCAGCAGCGCGTTTATTTTTTCCTGCGGCACCGCATGCTTAGAGCCGCCGCGTTTGCCCACGTCATAAATTTCCGCCGTGTGGCTCTCGCGCAGCAAAACAGGATTGACCAGCGCGTCAACGACGATCGCGTCCGCGCGCCGCAACAGATCAAGCCCGCGTTTGGTAATCAACCCCGGATCGCCCGGGCCCGCGCCCACCAAATGAACGATGCTTTTCATTTTCCGAGAAGCTCCGAGCCGCCTTCGTACAAAAGCCGTTCCGCCAGGCACGCGCCCACATACTCCGGGGTTTCGACCGGTCCTTTTTCTTTGACGCGCACCGCTTTTTCACCCGTCGGCGTTAGCAGCAGCGCTTCCATCTCGATAATTTTTCCGGAAATTTTGGCGCTGGAGCCGAGCGGCACCAAGCAATCGCCGCCCACGCCGCGTAAGAACGCGCGCTCCGCCCGTGCCGTTAAATCGGACTCCGCATGCCGAATGGCTTCCAGTAATTTCAGCGTGGCCGCGTCATTTTCGCGCAGCTCGAGGCCCAGGCATCCCTGGCATGGCGCGGGCAGCATCTCGTCGTGTTCCAATATCTGCGTGATTTCCGATTCCAGGCCCAGCCGCTTGATGCCAGCGGCCGCGATAACAATGCAATCCACGTCGCCGTTCTGCACTTTGCGCAATCGCGTGTCGACGTTGCCGCGCATTTCACTGATTCGGTACTTCTTCTTATATTTATGCAGGATCTGCGCCTGCCGGCGGGGAGAGCTGGTGCCGATGGTGGAGCCGCGGGGAAGCTCGTGAAGTTGTTCGCCAAAACGGGAAACGATCGCGTCGCGGTTGTCTTCGCGCCCGGGACACGGACCCAACATTAACCCGTCCGGCAATTGCTGGGGAACGTCTTTTAGGGAGTGAACGGCGAGATCGATGCTGTTGGCGAGCAGCGCCTCTTCTATTTCTTTAACGAACGCGCCCTTGCCGCCCATGTTTTTAAGCGATTGGTCCTGCTGGTCACCCTGAGTGGTGATGCGCACAAATTCAATATCGAGGCCGGCATGGGCTTTTTTAAGCAGCGCGGCGATGGTCTCGGCCTGCGTGACCGCCAGCTTCGAACCGCGCGAGCCGATCCGTAATTTCATGCGCGGTTGTGCTTTAGCGCGGGTGTTTCGCCTTTGAGCACGGATTGGATCCATCCATAAAACTCGCCGGCCGCTTCGTGAACGATTCCTTCCGCCGCAGAAACGTCCTGTTGGCGGCGCGCCATGTTTTCGTCCACCAGTGTTTTCAAATCGTCGATGTTATACACGTACACGTTGTCGATATCATGCACGGCGGCTTCCACGTTGCGCGGCACAGCGATGTCGATAAAATACAGGGAACGGCCGCGCCGCGTTTTCAGAATCGGCTCGACCATCGCGGCCGTGATCAGCGGCTTGTCCGCCGACGTCGAGCAGATAACAATGTCCGCCTCTTCCACTTCCCGCGATAAACGGTCTAGCGGAACAGCCTTGCCGCCGAGAAGGCCGGCCAACTCTTCGGCGCGCGACTGGGTGCGATTCATGATCATAAGTTCGCCCGCTTTCTGGCTGAGCAAATGCCGCGCTGTCACTTCCGCCATTTTACCCGCGCCCAACAACAGCACCCGGTGATGGCCCAGGGTACCGAAGATCCGCTCGGCCAGGCGCACCGCAACGCTGCCGACGGAGCTCGCCCCTTCCGATATGGCGGTTTTTTGACGGACATGCTTGCCGACGTAAAGCGCGCGCTGAAACAAAACGTTGGTGATTTTTCCGGTGGCGCCGTTGGTTTGCGCGAATTGATAAGCGGTCTTCACTTGGCCGAGGACTTCCGTTTCACCGACAACCAGGGAATCCAGGCCCGATGCGACGCGGAAAAGATGTTTGACCGCATCTTCGGCTTCAAAGTGATAAAGGGCGGGCGCGATGTTGCCGCTGGGGTAAAGATTGCGAAAAAAATCCTTAACAGCTTTGAGACTCTTAGCCCGGTCGTCCTGCGGACGGCCGTACACTTCGAGACGATTGCACGTGGAGAGAATGACGGCCTCGGCGAGCTCGTGCGCCGCGCGCAAATCCGCCAGCGCGCGATTCAGCTTTTCCGGCGGGACGGTCAAATGCTCGCGCAATTCGACCGGCGCCGTTTTGTGCGAAAGGCCGACGAGAACCAGGCCCAGAAACTACCGCCCGCCGCCCGAAAGGAACCCGTGCAGCTCCGAAAGATAATTCACGCCGACGTAGGTAAAAAGGACAACGCCAAAACCGGCGAGCGACAAATACGCGGTCTTGCGGCCGCGCCAGCCGACGACCAAACGCATGTGCAAATACGCGGCATAGATCAACCAGGTGATGAGCGCCCATGTCTCCTTGGCGTCCCAGCCCCAATAGCGGCCCCAGGCGTCATACGCCCAGCGCGCGCCCAATAGAACGCCGAGGGTGAGCAACGGAAACGCAATGGCGATCACGCGATAGATAAGCGCATCGAGTTCCTCCAACGACGGCAAGCGAAACGCCATCTCGGTCGGCTTTTTCGACTTGATCTGATATTCCTGAACCAAATAAGCGATGCCGACGGCAAATGCGTTGGCGAAAAGCGCGTACGACAGAAACATGACCGGCACGTGGATCGCCATCCAGTATGACTGCAAAGCCGGGGGCAAGGTCGGAATTTGGCGGCCGAACGGCGAGTTAATCGCCATGATCATTGACGCCCAGGCCAGCGGCATCACGAACGCGCCAATGATCGGCAGATGGCTTTTGCGCTGGATGAGCAGGTATTGGGCGACAATCACGATCGTAAAGAAGGAAAAACTTTCAAACCAATTGCTCCACGGCACATACCAGCCGTGCTGCGGCATCATGCGCGCGTGATAGGTGCGCACAATGAGCGCGCCGCCGTGGAAGAGAACCGCGCCGATCAGCGCCCAGCGGCCGATTTGCGCCAAGCGTTCGCGGCGCGTGAACGCGTAACCCAGATACAGCGCCATTCCCACCGTGTAGGCGGTAAATGCCGTCGAAAAAAATATGTTCTCCATGATTTATTCTCCTAAAGCCGCTTTGATTCCGGCGGTCCAATTTTCAAATTCCCGGCGAAACGACTCCGGGGGCTGCGAATTCCATCCATGAATTACGACGCGCGTCGACTTTCCTTCCCGTTCGAACGACACGCGGATACGCCGCTCGTGCATATAAAAGTGCAGGCACAAGCCGAACAGAAGAATCACGGAGAAAAACCAAAAAACGGGCGCACCCGGGTCGAACCCGACTTGGATGCCGGAAAATAAAATCGGGTCAACGTCGATCAAAAAGAACGGCGGCGGCGTTTTCGCAGGCACGACTTGGTTGTCAATCACCTGAAACGCCGTATCGGGCCGGCCCTTCAGCAGCCACAGCCGCACTTTCAACTCGTCTTTCTCTAAGAAGTCCACTTGCAGCGCGGGATTCTTGCCCTCGTAGTCTCGCGTGTAGGCCCGCCCGTTCTGGTCAATGTCGAATGTGGGATAAAAAGCGTTGGCGCGGATTGAAAGCGACGTTCGCGGAATCGGCACGACTTCGCGAGGCTTTAAGTCGACGACCGCACCCGCCATGTGCAAGCGGGCCAAATGAAACTCGTCGGTCATGCCCCACGACGCCTGATAAAAACGAACGCCTTTGATATCGAGCGGCTCGTTGACCACGACCCGCTTTCCGCCGATGACCTGGTTGTTTTCGCGCACGACGAGGTCGCTGGCGTACAAGCTCGGCGCGCCGGTCGACTCGTAGTATTCTATATCAAAATTTTTCAGCTCCACGTCGTAGGGGCGGTTCTTCATCCGGTATGTCGAACCTTCCATGATCGGCAGGATTTCTTCAAAGCCGCGCAAGGCGCCAAGCAAATTTCCGGCAAGGATGCCGACGATGCTCACATGCAGGATAAAATCGCCCCAACGCTGCAAATGGTGCCGTCCGGCGAACAACGCGCCATGCTCGTTCTCCACGCTCAAGCCTTTTTTGGCCGCCCACTCGTTCACGCGCGACAACGCCGCCTCTTCGGTCAAGGACGTTTGGAACTTGGCCTCGTGCTGCGGCGGTCTCTTGCGGTTCATGAATTGCGGCAGTCCGCGCAGCTTGCAGGCCACCACGTTGAACGCCATCAGCGCGAGCAGCGTCGCAAAGTACCACGTGTGATAGATATCCAGAAACCCGGCCGTGTCGAAAATTTTCGACCAGAATGGGCCGAATTTGGCCAAGGCCTCTTCAGCCGATTTGTTCTGCGGAATAAACGTCCCGATCGACGAGATAAGCGCGATCACAATGAACAAATAGACGTTAAAACGGACGGAGCGGAACGTCTTTATATAGGACGGCGGCAGCGTGAGCGCCAGGCCGATGAGCGTAAAGAAGACGGCGAAGAAGCGCCAATCAAAAAGGCTCGTGATCCAATGGATTATTTCGGTCATTAGGAGTTGGGTAAATCCGATTTTTTATCGCGGACGAGTTTTTCCCATGCGGAAAGGATGTCCCGGTCCCACCAGCCTTTGGCAACTTCATCCCACATAATCTCAAACGACTTATCGATCGAGAACGCTTCTTTATACGAGCGGCGCGAACGCAACGCGTCGTAAATATCAACAATCGTGACCACGCGCACCAGCGCCGCCACCTGTTTGCCCGCCAAGCCATCCGGATAGCCGGTCCCGTCCAGTTTTTCGTGATGATGGCGGATCAGCGGCAGCGCGTCCTGCATGGACGGGATCTTCGCGCAGATATCACAGCCGAGCTGCGGGTGGTTTTTCATCACGGCAAATTCCTCGGGCGTGTACTTGCCCGGTTTGCTTAGGATCGCGTCGGGAATGGTGATTTTGCCGATGTCGTGCAGCATACCGCCCTTGTACAGGGTGCGCAGTTCACTGCCCGAGACCCCGAGCACCGCTCCCAAATCAACCGCAAAAGTGCCCACGCGCTCGGCGTGTCCCAAGGTATAGAGATCCTTGCTCTCCAAGGCGTGGGTCAGCGTGTACAAAACGCTCTCGGAATCATCCAACCCGCAGAAACGGCGCACGGGCCCGACGAACTTTGAATGTAGATGAGCGCGAATGATTTTTGAAAAGTTCACGTCGGCGCAGTCTAACAGAGCCCTCCCCGAGCGTCAACGCCATGCTAGAATGCGCGCTATGTCAAAAAAACCTCAAAAAACGGATGAACTCGACGAGCTGAGGATTCTCGCGGACCTCTCAACCTTATTTTCCTCCACCTTGGAGCTGAGACAGACCCTTCAAGAGACGATCAGCCTGGTCAGCCGGGCGACCAAAGCGGACGCCTGCTTCCTGTACCTCTCGGACGTTAACACCGGCGACCTCACGTTGTCCGCCTCCAAGACGCCGCATCCCCAGGAAATCGGCCAATTGCGCCTAAAACCCGGCGAAGGCATCACCGGCTGGGTGGCCCAGCATCAGAAACCAGTGGCCATCGGCCACGACGCGCAGAAAGATCCCCGTTTCCTCAAGGCTCTTCCGGAAGACAAGTTTGAGGCGTTTCTTTCCGTTCCCGTTTTGATCAAAAGCAACGTGGTGGGCGTGATCAACGTCCAGCATAAGAAGGCCCAGGAATATTCGCCGCGCCTGGTGGAAGTCATCGGCACGATCGGCAAGCAAGTTGGCGGCGCGATCGAGACCGCGCGCCTTTACGAAGAAACCAAGCGGCGCTCCAAAGCCATCGAAACGCTGTCGGCCGTTTCGCACACGTTAAGCCAGGACCATTATCCTGACGAAATCATGCAGTTGATTGTGAACATGACCGCGCAAATGATGCGCTCAAACAGCTGCGCAATTATGCTGCTCGACGATAAGAAAAAGGAGCTCAAAATTGTCGCCGCCCATTCGCTCGACCCGGAATACCGCACCAAACCGCCGGTGAAAGTGCAGGGAAGCTTGTCCGGCAAAGTCGTTTTGACCAAGCAGCCGGTTGTTGTGCGCGACGTTCGCAAAGACGCTTCTTACCAGTTCCGCGACCTGGCCATCCGCCACGGCTTGGTTTCTCTCGTATCGGTGCCAATGGTCTACAAAGGAAAGGTCTATGGCGTTTTTAATTCGTACACGCCGATGGAACACAATTTCACAAAAGATGAAATCTCGTTCGTCCAGTCGGTCGCCAACCAATGCGCGGCCGCCATTGAAAACACGCGCCTTTTGTCCGAAAAACTCGCCGCGCAGGAAGCGCTTGAAACGCGCAAAGTCGTAGAAAAAGCAAAGGGTCTCCTCATGAAAAACAAAAACATGACGGAGCCAGACGCCTTTCGCGAAATTCAGCGTCAAAGCATGGACCGCCGCAAGTCGATGAAGGAAATCGCCGAAGCAGTGATCCTCGCGTACGAAATGACCGAATAACATGAAGATCGGCGTCGCCCAGTGCAACCCCACCGTCGGCGATATCGATGGAAACGCGCGCCTGATTATCGGCTATCTGCGTGAAGCCGAAGAGAAAAGCTGCGACCTGGTCGTCTTTCCCGAACTCGCGCTGACCGGCTATCCTCCGGAAGACCTTCTTCTTAAACCCGCTTTCATCAAAGAAAATATCCGCGCGCTGAAAACCATCGCCGCCCACACGGGCGCGACCGCCGCGATCGTCGGTTTCGTCAATGAAGAAAAAGGCCGCCGCACCAACGCGGCCGCTTGGCTGGAAAATAAAAAAATCCGCGCGATCTATAACAAAGCCTGCCTGCCCAATTACGGCGTGTTCGACGAGATCCGCTACTTCGCGGCCGGCACGCGCCCGGTGGTCGTGCCGTTTCGCGGCGAACGGGTGGGGCTGACCATCTGTGAAGATATCTGGATGGGTCCGGCGCCTCTTCTGCCGCTCAAAAAACTAAAACCAACGCTGACCGTTAATATCTCTGCCAGCCCTTTTTATGCAGACAAGATGACCGAGCGTCATAAGGTCGCAAAAACCGCCGCGCGTAAGCTTGGCACGCCGCTTGTTTACGCCAATATCGTTGGCGGACAAGACGAACTTGTTTTTGACGGCGGGAGTTTTACCATCGACAAAGCAGGACGTGTTACCGCGCAATGCGCGCAATTTGAAGAAGGGCTTTTTACATTCAACCAACCCCTCTCCCCAACCCCTCTCCCAGCGGAAGAGGGCAGGGTGAGGGGGCTCTCGCGCATCGATCAGATTCATGAGGCGCTCTTGCTCGGCATACGTGATTACGTCGGTAAAAACGGCTTTAAAAAAGTGACCTTGGGCGTTTCCGGCGGTATCGACTCGGCGCTCGTGGCCGCACTGGCCGTCGAGGCGTTGGGTTCTGACAGAGTTGTCGGCGTGACCATGCCATCGCAGTTCAGTTCCAGTGAAACCTACAGCGACGCCAAGCTCCTGGCCCAACATCTGGGAATCGAGCTGCTCGACATTCCCATCAGACCGGTTCATCAGGCATTCCTGGCCGCCCTTGCCCCTTATTTTAAAGACACAGCGCCCAACATAGCCGAGGAAAACATCCAAGCGCGCGTGCGCGGCACTCTGCTGATGGCGCTGTCGAACAAGTTTGGCTGGCTGGTTTTAACCACCGGCAATAAATCAGAGATGTCGGCGGGCTATTCCACCTTGTACGGCGACCTGGCCGGCGGCTTCTCGGTGTTAAAAGACGTTTTGAAAACGACCGTCTACGAACTGTCCAAGCGAATCAATGAAAACGCGGGACACGACCTCATTCCCGCTTCGACGATACAACGCCGCCCGACGGCGGAACTCAAGGAAAACCAGTTCGACGAAGATTCCCTTGGGCCGTACGCCGATCTCGACGCGGTCATCGTTAACTACGTCGAAAAAAATAAATCGATCGCCGATCTTGAGAGCCTTTTGCGCAAAGACAACGCGTATCTCAAGAAAACCGTTTCTCTCATTGATCGCAGCGAGTATAAGCGCCGCCAAGCGCCTCCCGGCATTAAAATTACGCCGCGGTCTTTTGGCCGCGACCATCGCATGCCGATCACCAATCGTTTTCCGCCGCGTTAGCCTGCCGTTATTTCATTTCCGCTTCGAGTTCCGCGATGGCCGCTTTTGTTTTTTCCGCCGGTTCCGTCTTTTCCGCTAACCGATAAAGCCGAAGCGCCTCTTCAAGCTGTCCGTTGCGCCGCAACCGCTCCGCTTTACGCGTTAAATCGACGGAGGATAGCGCCTGACGCGCGGGCGACCGCCGCTCTGGCGCCAGAACCACCGGAACGGGAGCCGGCACCGCGGCCGCCGTTTTGGGCCACATGCGGTCATCCACGTCATTTATCCATTTTTTAATCCGTTCACGTTCTTCTGCCGAAGACGGCTCAAGTTCGTGAATACGAACGTATTTGTACCAGGCATTTCGCGCGTTTAACTCGCGGCCGGACGTCTGTGCGGCGGCGGCTTCCTGGCGATAACGCTCGGCCAATATGGAAACCGCTTCGTCGGCGGCTAATAAGGGAAGAATGGATAGAAATAAAATACCCATGTAAATACAGATGCTTTTCATTTGAAACTCCTTGCGGAGGGGTGATTATTGAGGGAAGAAGGGAAAGAAGGGGTTAGAAGCTTAAGTGAACGCCGACACGATGAGTGGCATCGAAGTCGCCGTAATCGACAAACGCATAATCGAAGCTGACGATCATACCGTCATCGTTGTTGTTGACTTTCTCAGCGTAGCTGGTGCTGGCTTCGGCGCCAGGACGCCATATGTAACCCGCGCCTGCGCTAAAGCCACCCTTGGCTTCGAGGGTGTCGCGCCAGCCAGCGCGAATTGCAAAGCGGCCGAGATAAATATATTCGCCGCCTAAATGAAAAACGGAATCGGTATCACGCTCTTTCTCGAAATCCGCGGCGAACAACAGTTGTTTGGGGATCGCGTAGAACGCGGCGCCGCCGCGGTACGTCAACGGCAAATTTTCATCGGTGCTGCCGATCTTCACTTTAGAGCCCAGGTTCTGAATTGACGCGCCGAGCGCGAAACGATCCGGCACGACGAATGCCAGCAATCCCACGTCGGCCGCAAACGTCGAATCTTTTTCACCGGCCAAATCCTGGCTGATGTATTTTCCCGAAACACCCAACGCAAAATTGTCTCCGATTGCCTGGCCCCAGCCGATGCTGCCGGTGCGCGCCGTTACGTCGGCTTCGCCGGCGGATGTTCCACCCGCATCGATCCGCTCAATAGTGCCCATGTCGATAAACGAAACTTGCGCGCCGAGTGAACCGCCGGCGGAATTAAACGGCTGAACGTACGAGGCGTGCTCGGTCTTTATGTCTTCGATAAACTCCAAATGGTCGAGAGCAAGATTGCGCTTCGTAATTTGCGCAAGGCCAGCCGGATTAAAATAGGTTGCATGCGCATCGTCGGCCACGGCCGTAAACGCGCCGCCCATCGCTTCCGCACGGGCCCCTTGGCCGATGCGCAAGAACGGCGCCGTGGAAGTACCGCCCTGCGCCGCGAATGAGGAACTAAGAGTCATGGAAAAAACCGTTAAAAGAGCGAGGCGCCTCATCGTATCACCACCAATTTCTTCACGGTCTCGACAGTCGAGCTAGACCCCGCGGCCTTAATGCGAACCAAATATAATCCGGAACCGATCCGCTCGCCGCTTTCATTGGTCAAAGCGATGGTGCGCGTAATTCCATTGCTGGCGACCGTTTCATTAAAACTGGTGCTGTTTATTTTTTCGCCCAGAAGATTAAAAAGATCGACGGTAACAACCGAAGGCACGCTTAAATTATAGCGGACAGTCGCCGATGCCGTATTGCGCGCGGGATTGGGATAGATATCAAGCGAGCTCTCGAACGCGCCTTGGCTTAGCGAAATGATAACTCCGAATGTGCGCGTGTACGTTGTCGAGTTGCTGACGCCGTCAGCGCCTGTGATCGTGATGGTGTAGGTTCCGTTTTCATCCTGCGGAGTGGTGAAAACAAAAGTGAGAGTGTCACTGCCGTTGTTCGTCAACGTTCCGGCCACCGCCTGACTGTTTGGATCGACGACGGTAATGTTTGATAAGCCGAATCCTATACCCGACGTGTCGGATAGCCGCACCGTAATTGTTGAAACCGCGCCGCTAAAAACTTGACCGTCAGCAAATGCTGCGCCATCCACCGTCATGGCGGCGATCGTTGGCGGCGTGGTATCGCCGGTGCCCGTATCCGGGACGGATCCAGCTGAGCGTTCAAGTGAAATATTTGTAAAGATTGGGTAATCATCGCCGGACACTGAAATAGCGTGATTTCCATAATCATCCCTGGCGGAGATTCCAACCACATAAACACCCGAGGGCATTACGGTACCCGTTGAGCTTGTTCCATCCCACGTTTCAGTATTTTCCCCTGCTTTTCTCTGAAAGGTGAACGTGCTCACTATCAATGTTGGATCGGTAGCCAAGGTTGTCGCATTGGCCGCCTGAATATCACCGTTTGCGTCTACAAAGAAGAACGATCCAGGTTTGGCAATCAACACTCGGACATTGGCATCAGCATTTAAAAAATAAGAAATGGTCGACTGCGGCTGAGTCAACGAGATGGGCGTTGCGGACAAATTCATGATGCGAATAATGTTCACCGGGATGGTAATAACTTTGCCATCTCGCAAATATGTTTCCGGCGTTGCATCGATGCTTGACTGATCTGGGGGCGGGAACAATTGTCCACGATCGAGATAAGCCTGCACCCACAGATAATAAATCCCGTTAGGGACCACCGTGCCTGTGCTGTAACGGCTATCCCATTCCAGTGTCACGAATTTCGTGCCGTCGCTTCCTTCGCCTGTCAACGCCGGCGAGGGCGGCCCCGTTGCTTCAATAAGAGTTCTGACCGGAGCGCTGCTAGCTTCGATAACAAGTTGATTGGCGTCAAACGTAAACGTAGTACCAGGAGGCAGGATTTTTGCGGTCACATAGGCATCTGCGTCCATGTAAAATTTGAAGTCCCATTGCTGATCCACGCCGCGATCTGTCCCGTCGCCATCCGTTCGCCCTATGGTCGACCCTTCCGTTTCCCCGTGAATAAAATCGTGACACAACCGACGAGTTGAATCGCCCACGCCGTTAAGCGAATCCGATGAGACAACAACAAAACATCTCGATCCTGTTCCGGACTGGAATTCTATTGATGTTTCCCTGGTCGAATAGTCTCTGTTTGCGATATCGGCAGGCAACGTGCCGGCCGCGTCGACCGCGTCCTTACCGAATTCTTCAAAAACGTAATACGTGACTATTGCGCCGGTGGTTGAGGGTTGTACCGCAGTCCAAGAAAGCGTGTAAAATCCGCCCGGCTGGCCGTCATCTGAAATGCCAAAGGAATGTTCAATCGATGCAGAGAAGAGCGCGTTACAATTGGCTAACGGAAAAATAGAGAGGACAAATAACCCGCAAAGGATTTTTACCGGGGTTGAAAATATCTTCAATTTCATGAGCGTGATATTTTTAGCACGGCGAAAATATAGTGTCAAGCTTTTTTCAACTTTTGTGTTCATTTAGGAACGTTTTCAACTGTTCATATTTAAGAACGGAAAGACCGAGATGCTCCGCCCACTCGACAACGCCCAAATCCGCCGACACCAGCAACGCGTCCAATTCATAGGCGAGCAAAAGCAAATCCACGTCGGCCTTGGAATCCAGCGTCCCTTCGCGCATCATGCGGCGATACGACTCGCGCAAGAGCCCGATTGAATACGCATCCGGCCGGATTTTTCCGGACGGGTCCGCGGCCTCGGCCTTCTGTTTGGCCTCACCGGAAAGCGCCTCACGCACATGGCGCTCGGCCAAACGCAGGCCGCGATCAACGCGGTCGCGCATGCTTTCCACGAGCTGGTAAATAAACACCCCTGGAATTTTCAACTCGTTTTTCTTCGGAGCCTTTTGGTTAATAATAAGGAGGAGCTTCCCGGGAACGCTCTTTTCCTCGCAGAAATGCATCAGTTCCGTGTAAATGCTGGGCGGCATGAAATAGTCGACGTTCGCCGTCTCTTTGGCTTTTTCCAGAAAAGCGACAAACGCCTCCGTCGGCGTGCGGCCAAACACATGCGCGGACGCGGGGTTAACGAACACACTGGTATCGAGGATGAGTTTTTTACGGGACATGGTTATTAAACTTGTTTGGAAATGGCCATGCGCACGGTCTCGCGCAAAGCCTTGGGGCGGAACGGCTTGGCGATGAACGCGACCACATTGGGCTCGCTTTTCATCATCTCCACCGTCGAGGTGTCATAATTGTTGGCGGTTATTAGTATGACGGGAATGTGCTTTGTGGCCTCGGCGTCTTTGAGCACGTGCACCGCTTCGAAGCCCCCCATGTCGGGCATCATCAAATCCATCAAAATCAAATCGGGTTTGTTGTTCATCGCTTTCTGGATGCCTTCGCGCCCGTTGTAGGCGGAAATAATGCGGTAGTCGTTCGAGAGCGTATCGAATACGAGGGATTGCAGCGACGGTTCGTCGTCGACGACAAGAATAAGCTGTTTGGGCGGAAGCTCAACGCCCAAATCAATGACCTTTACGGTCATTCCATCTCCCGTGCGGCTAAGTTAGGGTTTACCATTCTGATACGGGCCGTCCTTTTGTGTCCATGGCGGCGGAATTGACGCCGACGTATCCGCCGAGCGTTGAGTATAACCAATCGCCGCGGCCGTCAAAACGATCTTGCACGGTATTTAGTTTCTCTTTGTGCAGGTGCGGAAGTTCAACAGAAGGAATCTCTTTGATGTATTGGGGTACCAACGCTGACTTGAGCCGTGTTTCGGGCGCGCCCTCGTCGGACGGATACAGTCCGAAATGGTCGGAATAGTAAATAGCGAGCGCGCCGCGCAGATCCCCGAGATTGGCTTTGGTGCGCCCTTCACGGTTTTCGTAGACGGTGCGGCGGAAATGAGGAATGGTGATGGCGGCGACAACGCCCAAAACGACGACCATAAGAATGGCTTCGACCGCGGTAAATCCAGCCCCCGACTTTCTCATCCGATTAAATTGACGTTTTTTGAGTCGGATTTCAAGTTCTGTTAATTCTTTTCGTTGCGCTTACGGTCGTGTTCGTTGAGAAATTTTTTGCGCAGACGGATGCTTTTCGGCGTGATCTCAACCAACTCATCGCGCTCAATATATTCGATCGCCTGCTCGAGGGAAAAGAGCCGCGGCGGCGCGAGAAGAACCAGGTCGTCGGATCCCGCGGCGCGCATGTTGGTGAGCGCTTTTTTCTTGCAGGGATTGACGGTCATGTCATGCGGACGGGCGTTTTCGCCAACGATCATACCGCCGTAAACGGATTCGCGCGGCTTGACGAAAAGCGTCGAGCGGTCCTGCAAGCTGTTTAGCGCATAACCGGTGGTTTCCCCCGGCTCCATCGCGATCAATACGCCGTTGATGCGCAATTCCACGTTCTCGCCTTTCGGAATAAAGCCGTGAAAACTCTGGTGCATGACGCCGCTGCCTTTGGTGAGGATGAGAAATTCATTCTTAAACCCAAGCAGGCAACGCGTGGCGATGATGTATTCCAAGCGCACGCGCTTGGTGCCGGCGGCGTCGGCTTCAGCCACCATGTCTTTCATTTGCCCGCCGCGATGGCCCAAACTGTCCATCACCGCGCCTTGATATTTGTCTTCGATATCCAAAATTAGAATTTCCGCCGGCTCAACCGTCTGCCCGTTTTCTTCGTGCATGATCACTTCGGGTTTGGCCACCGACATTTCATAACCCTGGCGGCGCATGGTTTCGAGGAGTACCGTTAAATGCAGCTCTCCGCGGCCCGCCACTTTGAAAACGCCGGAATTCTCATGCTCTTCCACTTTAAGGCCGGCGTTGGTTTCCTGCTCTTGGAACAAACGCTCGCGCAGATGGCGCGAGGTCAAAAATTCTCCATCTTTGCCGGCGAACGGGCTGTCGTTCACGGCGATTTCGATCGACATTGTCGGCGGTTCAATCTCAATCGGCGGCAACGCTTCGGCGCCGATATCGGAAATGGTGTCGCCCACGCGCACTCCGGCAAGACCGGCCACGATGGCGATGTCGCCCGCTTCCACTTGCTGGGTGTCGCGGCGCGAAAGCCCGGCGAATTTCTGCAAAAGCGTGATGCGGCCCTGGGTCTTTTTACCGTCGCGCTGCTGCAACTGGACGTTTTGGCCCATCTTGAGCGTGCCGTTGAAAACGCGGCCCACGGAGACTTGGCCGACGAAATTATTCCACTCGAGCATGGTCACGAGCATCTGCATCGGTTTCTCAATGTCGGCTTCCGGTCCCGGCACGTGCTGCAGAATTAAATCAAGGAGCGGCTTCATGTCTTTGGGTTCACCGTGGTCTTTTTCGTGGCGGCGGGCCCAGCCTTCGCGGCCGGAGGCGAAAACATACGGGAAATCCAACTGCTCGTCGGACGCTTTAAGAGAAATAAAGAGATCGAACACGCGATCGAGCGCGCGCTGCGCGTTTGCGCCATTGCGGTCCATTTTGTTGATGACGACGATCGGACGCAGGTTCATCTGCAGCGCCTTCTGTAAAACAAATCGGGTTTGGGGCATAGGACCTTCGACGGAGTCAACCACCAGGATTGCGCTTTCCACCATGCGCAAAATGCGTTCCACTTCGGAGGAAAAATCGGCGTGGCCGGGCGTGTCGACGACGTTAATAGTCTTGCCTTGGTACGGGACGGAGGTGTTCTTGGCCAGAATTGTAATGCCGCGTTCGCGCTCGAGGTCATTCGAGTCGAGCACGCACTCCTGCGTCTCGTCGGCTTTGACCTTAAATTCACCGGTGTTTTTGAGCAATGAGTCGACCAACGTCGTTTTTCCGTGGTCGACGTGCGCGATGATGGCGATGTTGCGGATATCTTCTCTGCGTTTC
>CAZCJA010000036.1:0-22880 GCA_964499015.1 uncultured Elusimicrobia bacterium | reverse complement strand
GTTTGGAAGCGATGCGCGAATTCACCGCGCTGGGCTCGGGTTTTCGCTTGGCCATGCGCGACATGGAAATCCGCGGCGCGGGGAACCTGCTCGGGCCGCAGCAGCACGGCAGCATGGCCGCGGTCGGTATTGAAACGTACAGCCGTTTGCTGAATGAGGAAATCGAACGCCAGAAAAAAGGCGGGAAGCTCAGCGTGGAGGACGACCCAGGAAAAGGACTGCTTCTCGAACTTTCGCTGAGCGCCTTTATTCCCGAAGAGTACCTGCCGTCCGAATCGGAGCGCGTGCAGATGTACAAACGCATCCTGGCCGCCGATGAAAGCCAACTGAATAAATTAAAGGAAGAGCTCGTGGACCGCTGCGGCCCTCTGCCGGCCCCCGCCAAAACACTTTTCGACGCGGCGTATCTGCGTTTGCGCGCGCAGGCCAAGGGCATTTCGGAAATTCATCAAGAGACCGACGATATTCTCGTTTATTTCCGTCCGAGCTATCAGTTGCCGGAGCGCGCGTTCCAGACGCTGCTCAGCGAAAATGAAAAACTATGGAGGTTTATTCCGGGCCCGCCGGTGGGCGTGCGCGTTTTCCCGCAGGAGAACGAAAGCGGGCTCGATACGATTGGGCGTTTTCTGCGCACGGTTTATACCGACGCGGCCCCGGTACGGAAATAAAACGGGTGTTTTGGCGTAGTTATTGTCAATATCTTGAAATTGGATAAACAAATTTATAATTATTTCTCCGCATGATTACCGTTCAGAATCTCGTTAAGCGTTTTGGGGCTACAGCGGCCGTGGATGGGGTGAGCTTTTCCGTTCCCCAGGGCCAATTGGTCGGTTTCCTCGGGCCGAACGGCGCGGGCAAGACCACCACGATGCGCCTGTTGACCGGCTATCTTTCGCCCGACGACGGCGGCGCCCAACTTCTCGGACGCGACTTGAAAACCGATTCGCTCGAAATCCGCAAACGCCTGGGCTATCTGCCCGAAAACAACCCGCTTCCCGATGATATTGAAGTCACCGATTATCTTCATCTGGTCGGCCGCTTGCGCGGTCTTCACGATGCGGACAAGCGTTTGCAGCGCGTGAAGCACGTGCTGAACGCCTGCTCGCTAAAAAGCGTGGTGGGGAAGAAATTGGCTGAGCTTTCCAAGGGCTTTCGCCAGCGCGTCGGATTGGCTCAGGCGATCATTCACGATCCGGACATTTTAATTTTGGATGAGCCCACGTCCGGCCTGGACCCGAATCAAGTGCAGGACGTGCGCGCGTTGATTCAGGAGCTTAAAAAAGAGAAGACGCTTCTTCTTTCCACACATATTTTGTCCGAAGTGCAGGCCACGTGTGATCGCGTGCTGATCATCCATCGCGGAAAAATCGTCGGCGATGGTTCGCCGAACGAGTTGGGCGGCGGCATGCAAAACAAAACGCGTTTGAAAGTGTCGCTAAAAGGCCCGCAGGATCTGATCAAAAGCGCTCTGGCTGAATTGCCGGGCACAAGCGGTGTCAGCGGCCCGCACGCTGAGAATGATGAACATTATTTTGTTCTGGAATTGACCGCCGGCCGTGATTTGCGCGAAGAAGTTTTCACGCTTGCCGCGAGCCGCCATTGGCCGATCCTCGGCATGGCGCTGGAACGTCCAAGCCTTGAGGAAGTCTTTAAGGTGCTCACGCAATGAAGCTCGCACTCGATTTGAAAAACATACGCACCCTCGGGTGGCGCACATTCCGGCAGTTGGCGGAATCGCCGATGGCGTATATCGTGGCCTTTTTCTTCTACGGCTTTATTGGCGGGCTTTACGGCGGGCAGTTCTTGATCGTGAACAACGCCTCGATCGAAGGGGTCGGTTTTATCGGTCCGTGGGCGTTGTGGGTAGTCGCTCCCGCGCTGACGATGGGTTTAATATCGGACGAACTGCGGCTCGGCACGTTCGAGCATCTTTCCACACTGCCTTTGCGGGATTGGGAAATTGTTCTTGGTAAATTTTTTGGTTACGCGCTGGTCATGTTCATTATCATCGCCGGCCTTAGCTTCTATGCGCTGCTGGTGTCGGCTTTATCGGCGCATCCTCTGGGGCTCGACTGGGGCTCCTCGATCGGCGTCATGAGCGCCCTCTTTTTCCTCGCGCTTTTTTATGGGGCCATCGGCCTTTTCGCGTCGAGCCTGGTCAAAAACCAAGTGGTCGCACTGATCGCCGGGATGATCTTGTGCACGCTGTTCTTTTTTGTCGGGCAGTTGGTTAATTCTTTGCCGCTTTTTTTAACGGGCGCCGCCGAATGGTTCGGCGTTAGTTCTCATCTGGAGACGCTCAGCCGCGGCGTTTGGGATCTGCGCGATCTTTTCTATTTCGGCTCGTTGACGGCGTTCTTCCTTTATTTGGCCGCGCTACGGCTTTCCACAAGGCGGTTTTAGATGAGTATTGAGTCGACGCGTAAAGAGCGTCTCCATCGTATGGTTTATTCCGGCATCGGCGCGGCGATACTGGCTGCGATCGTCATGACCGCTAATTTCATTGTGAGTTACGCACCGTTGCGCATGGATATGTCCGAAGGCAAGATTTACTCGCTTTCACCCGGCTCAAAGAAAATATTGAAGGAGCTGGACGATAATTTAGTGGTGCAGGTCGCTTTTTCGCGCAATTTGCCGCCCCCGTACAGCTTGAACGAGAAATACGTGCACAACCTTCTCGCCGAATACCGCCGCGCGTCGCAGGGACACATTAAAATCGAATTTATTGACCCTTCGAGCTCCGACCGCCTCAAGCAGGACGTGATTTCAGCCGGCGTCGTGCCGGCGCAGTTGGATGTGCGCGAAAAAGACCGCCGCGAACTTAAAGAGTGCTTCATGGGCCTCGTGTTTCATTACAGGCAGCGCCGGGAGGTTGTGCCCTTTATCCAGGACGTCCAATCGCTCGAATACGAGATCACGCAGCGGATTAAAAAGTTGGTGAATCCGGTTAAGCCGCGGATCGGCATTATCAGCGCCGGGAATCCTTTGCTGCTGCAGAGTCAGGAGTTGACCACGGCCGGGGCCTACGCCTCTCAACTATATGAGGTTGTCGGTGTCGATTTGATTTCCGATATTCCCGCAGACATTAAAGCCCTGTGGTTAATCGGGCCCACGCAAAAGCTTGAGGATGCTCAGCTCGCCAAAATTAAAACATGGGTAGAGGACGGCGGCACGCTTGGCCTCTTGGTTGACCAATACACGGTCGACATTCAGCGATTCCAACCGACAGAAGTGGACAGCGGGTTTGGTCCATTGCTCAAGGAATGGGGCATTATTCTCAAGAAGGGCCTTGTTTACGACACTCAATCGGACCGGATTCAACTGCAAAGCCAGCAGGGTTACTTTAAAATGGTCAACGTTATCGACTACCCATATTTTCCATTGACCTCGGATTTGAACCGCACCAACCCGGCGACACGCGATTTGGATGCGATTTCACTGCCATTTGCGTCCCCTATCGAGATCGAGCCGGTTGAAGGCATTACGCACGCGCCACTGGCGCGCAGCTCGAAGCAGAGCTGGCTTAACTCGTCTCCGTTTGCGATTTCGCCCGTCGTCGAATTGTCCAAGCCTGCGCAGGCCGCCATAGGACCCTTCAACTTGGCCGTGCTCGCCGAGGGCAAATTTAAAAAAGGGGATGCCGGCGCCAAAATCGGGCGTGTGATTGTGTTTGGTTGCTCGCGTTTCGTTCGTTCCGATTATCCGCTTCGCCCGGCAAACTACGCGGCGTTTATTAATTTCATGGATTGGTCGACCCAGGACGAAATTCTTCTGTCGATCCGAGCCAAGGCCAATCCGCGCCGGCCGCTGCGCGACATGGGCACGGCGCCGCGCCTTTTCGTTAAATTTTTAATGATCACCTTCTTGCCGCTGATGGTTATTGCTGTGGGAATTGTGGTGTGGTTTTGGCAGCGGACGCGCCGTTCTCATTTGGCCGCCGTTTACCGGGGGGAGTGATGCGGAAGAAGCCGCTGATGCTTTTTCTCGTATTTGTCGGCCTGCTGGCAACGTCGATCGTGGTCGTGAAATTCGCGCGGCCCACGATAAAAAATAAAAACACGATCAGCGGCATAGGGGTCGAACGCATTTCAAAAATCAATTTTATAACCCGGACGGGAACGACGACTCTTGAGAACCAAAATGACAATTGGATGCTTGTTGAGCCCATTTTGGACGAGGCCGACGACGGGTCTCTCGAACCGCTTCTTGGCGCTCTTCAAAGCGCGCAGATGAGCACGGTCGTTTCAGAAAATCCGGCGTATTTTAGTGATTACGGCGTTAAAGACGGAGACGGCACACGTTTAGAGGTTTTTCTCGACAAACTCGATACGCCGGCGCTCGACGGTTACGTCGGTAAGATTGGGCCGGGCTATACAGACGCTTATTTTCGTTTTAACGGGTCCAATAACGTTTATTTGGCGAGCCAAATGCCTCCCTTTTTATTCCAAAGTGGAACAGATTCGTTCCGCTTAAGAAAGCTTTTTGAGCGTGACATTAACGAAGCGACTGCGCTCGCGGTAGCCGCCGGAAAGGTTTCGTTTGAAATTGAAAAATCCTCCGACGTGTGGAAAGACGCTCAAAGCGGCAATGTTATTTCCGCGGTGTGGGTGGATGATTTGCGGCGACGGATCGCGGCGATCGACGTGGCGTCGTTTGTGTTTGATGAAAGCACCAAGCAGGGTTTTGATGCGCCAGCCGCCCTCGTTACGTTGTCCTGGAACGGTGATAAAAAAGGCGTAACGATCGGCAATTTGGTAACGGAACCGTCCGCCGGCCGCTTTACGCGTGTCGACGGACGCGAACTTCCTTTCCTCACGAACGTTATCGCAGTGCAGCATCTGCTCGACCTTCTTAAAAAACCTCCCGTCAAAGCCTAAAAACGTCGTGCCTTCATTTGCTAGGATTGCGCCCCTTGGTGGTCGTAGCTCAACTGGTTAGAGCGCGAGGTTGTGGACCTCGAGGCTGCGGGTTCAAGTCCCGTCGATCACCCGTCTTCGCTAATCGCGGCTACACGACAAGCCGCAGCTGCGACGTGGCAAGCCCCTTCCGATATTTAACCGAAGCATAGACATGCGAAGACGTCGCGTCGTAGCCGTCTTATGGCGTAGACGGACTCAATGTGTCCACCCCTCTGACGAATGGAGGGAGTATGTATGTGTATATTTTGAGCAGCGTTAAAAATCCGCGGCAATATTATGTCGGTTCGACATCCAACCTTAAAGCCCGCATAAATCAGCATAATCGAGGCGAATCTGCTTACACCAGTCTGCTTCGGCCCTGGAAGTTAATGTTGGCGTTATGGTTTAGAGAAGAACATAAGGCCATCGTCTTCGAGAAATATCTGAAGACACAATCTGGCCGGGCTTTTAGTGCTAAACATTTTTAATTGGTAGCATCACCACTCTCGTGAGCACCCGTCAATTTTTAATCGGCCTGCTTCCTTCCTTTGTTGTGCGGCCCTTGCGCCGCATGTACCGTTCTCGCCGTCGCCAACGCCTCAAAAATCTGCCTCTCATGACAATGGATGACCTGCGCGACGTCCTTCAGCGAAAGCTTGGTTTTAAATCCGGCGCCACATTTTTTGTGCACGCGAGTTTCTCTGAGCTTCATGCCGAAGGGGTGCCCGATGACCTCGTTAAAATATTGGTTGACTTGGTCGGAGCCAATGGAAATATTCTGATGCCCTTTTATCCCATCAAGAGCTCGCACGAATGGCTGTTGGAGGGGAAGCCATTCGATCTGCGCAAACACCGTACGTCCATGGGCGCGCTGGCAACGGCATTCGCCAAGATGCCGGGGGTAAAGAAATCCATCCATCCCACCAAGTCCGTAGCGGCTATCGGCAAGGACATTAAATTTTTACTGAACGAGCACGCAGAGTCTCCCATGCCTTACGGCGAGAAGAGCCCTTATTCGCGCGTCGGTGAATTAAAGGAAAGCTACATTGTTGGGTTGGGCGTCGGTTCCGAATATTTGTCGTGCATGCATGTGGCCGTGGACACGGAGCCGGACTATCCGATTCAGCCGTATCATCCGGATGCGCTCACGGGGGTGGTTATTGATCACGATGGGCGCGAGCATGCGGTAAAAACGTATGCGCATGATATTTCCATTACCGGAAAAGAAGATGTGCCGCGCTTTCTTGGGGAAACCGCATGCCCTACCTACAGGGAGCTGGAGCACAACGGCCGAGAGTTCTTTATCGTCGAGTCCAGTGAACTGATCGCGCATGTCCGGCGTGAAGGAAAAAAAGGCAATACGTTTTTCTATCCGCGTTCGTTAAATAACAGACAGCCAAAGCGGAACCCCGCATGATTGATGTTTTGATGCATGACGATTGGGAATTGAACGGAGATGGCTCCGGCGATATTGACCAGTTGATGTTTGAGCCTGCGCAAAAAATTCTGTCGGTCTGCAGAAAACATGGAGCCAAATACACATTTTTCGCCGAAGTCGGCCAACAATTCGCGATGCTCGCCTCTCCTCGCAGAGAGCATCAGGAGGCGGCCAAGCGCTGGGAAAAAACGCTGATCGAAGCGGTTAGGGATGGCCACGATGTACAGCTGCATTTGCATTCTCAGTGGATTGGCGCGACTGTGAATGCCAGCGGCGGTTTCATCTTAAATTTCGATAAATGGTCGCTTGGGCGGCTTTCTTATGAGGAAATCTTTCCCGTCTTAAAAAAAGGGAAGGAATATTTGGAGACGCTGCTGAGGCCTGCCGCGGACGGTTATCGGGTCGTGGCATTTCGCGCGGGCGCCTACACGATCCAGCCATCGGGACAAGTCTGGCGCGCGTTGAAAGATTTGGGAATAAAAGCTGACGTGACCGTTTTACGCGGTCTGCGCATGAAAAACGAAAAAATGGGCGATATCGATTTTTCGTTGACGCCGTCGACGGTTAAGCCCTGGTTCCCGGATAAAAATAATTTCGCATACGAAGCGGCCTCGTACGACGGATTGTTTTGCATCCCGATATTTTCGATCCAGACACGCTGGCCGTTGTCCGTTTATTCATTGCTGACCAATCCGTTTTCTTTTTCTTATGTGCGCGCCAAGCGTTTGCTTGACCAGCGCCGCATCTATAAGCCGGTTTATTTCTCAGGCCAGAAAAAAGCCGGCGGCGCTCGTTCGTTGGTGCTCGATTTCGGGCAGATGCATTGGTCGGTGCTGCTGCGTTTGGTGAAGCAGTTTCGTCGCGAGGCGCTGGCCTCCGGCTGGCTGCACGGGCCGCTCATCCTGTATACGCATTCCAAGCAATTTTTTTCAGCTGAAAACCTCGACCGGTTTTTAGCGGAACTGAGCCGGCAAACGGACATCAAATTTAGAACCACGCGCGAAGCTGTGGTTGGTCTCGATGAGTACTTTAAAGGGAAATTAAATTGATAATGCGTTCGTTATCCATTGTTGTGCCTGTTTATGATGAAAAAGAGCTTTTGGCGCCGTCGATTGCCGTCATCGATTCTTTTTTAAGGAAAAATTTTTCCGACTATGAGATCTTGTTGATCGAAAGCGGCAGCACGGATGGCTCTGGTGGAATATGTGACGCGCTCGGGGATGAGAACCCGCGCATCCGAGTGATCCATGAAGGGGCACGTAACGGATTTGGATCGGCCTTAAAGGTCGGATATAAGAAGGCCACAAAAGACGCCGTTTGGCTGGTTACTGTTGATTTGCCGTTTCCTCTGGACGCCATCTTAACCGCTATGCCCTTGCTGGATCAATACGACGTGGTATTGAGCTATCGCTCGAGCGACGAACGCGGACTCAAGCGGAAAATTCTTTCGATTGGCTACAACACGCTGATGAAAACGATTTTGGGACTGCGCGTTCGCCATATCAATTCGGCGTTTAAGCTCTTTAAACGCGACATCATTCAGAGTCTGCCGCTGGTTTCCAATGGTTGGTTTATCGATGCGGAGATTTTGTACTGGCTGCGCCGCAAAAACATAAAGACCGTCGAAATTCCCGTTCCGGTCATTGACCGCACCGCCGGCAAGTCCAGCGTGTCGCCGTGGGCGCCGTTTTTTATCGTGGGGGAAGCGTTGAAATTCGTTTTGTCCGATAAAAAGCATGATTAAACAGCACGCGCGCGCTCTCTTTGCGCTGGCCTTCCTGTTCTTTGTCCCGCGCATCGCTTTCCTTTATTGGGGAACGCATCATTCGCCTGCGCATTTTGATAACGCCATCAGCCACCGCGAGCCGACGCAAAAAGGCGACGGGCTGTGGGCGGGGATGGCGCAAAACATTCTGAACAAGCAGCCGCTGCTGACCTCCGATGACGTCGGCTTCCCCTATTTGATGGCGGCGCTCGGCAAAGCCGGTGTGCCGCTGCGCAGCGCGTTTTACGTCGGATCGTTTTTGCTGATGGGCATTGCCTGCGTTTTTCTGTGGCTTCTGTATGTGCATTTGCAGCGGCGCTATGGAACGCCGATTGCGGCCCTGCTGACCGCATTTCTCGCTCTTTACCCGCCGGGTATTTATTTCAGCCTCTTTTCCATCTCACGTATGTTTCCCGCGTACGCATTTTTGACGGCGGTGGTCGTTCTTCTGTACGCGAACGAACTCTTTCAAGCCCTCTCCTGGCGGCGCGTCGTCGCGGCGCTGGCCATCGCGGCGTTCGCCGCCTTTCTCATTTTTGCCCGCAACACCAACAAGCCGATCTTTTTTGCATTGATCATCGCCTTGACGATTAAAGCGGCGGTCGAGAGGCTCAATTGGAAGGCCGTCGGTGTTTTTGCGGTCGGTTTTTTCATTTTCTTCGGCAGTGTGCGCGCGGCGTTTCCGGCGCTCGAACATTCGATGTGGCACCCGATTTTTCTCGGTCTCGGCGATTTGGACAACAAGTACAAGATTGAAATGCGCGATTGGGCCGCGAATAACGCGGCGCGCGCCGCCAACCCGGCGCTGCGCGACATTCCCATGGAGATCGACCATCATCCCGATTATGAGCCGACGCTAAAGAAAATTGTCGTGGATATGATTAAAAACGATCCGGTGTGGTACGTCCGGCTGCTCGTCCTGCGCTTTTTGAAAGTAACGATCATGCCCTTTCAGGGCAGTTGGATGATGGGTCTTGTGGCGAAGCAGCCCGGCGAAACCATCATGAATGCGCGGCGCTTTTCACTTTTCGTGGACACGCTGACCGCGGTGTTGGATTTGGCGCTGACGCTTCTCGGGACGTTTGTGCTGATTGGTTTGCTGATTAAGCGGTCGTGGAAGGAAACGCTGCCGTATGTTCTGCTGGTTGCTTCGGCCGTTCAGGTTTACGTGATTGTGATGGTGTCGAACCGGACGATTTTCCTGTCCGGCACGTACTTCTATGAATTTTTTGCCGTTTTGTTCTTAAGCCAGCGGCTGTTTGCTGCGAAAGTACGCAAGTAAGTCGTCGCTGCTCTTAAACGAACGCGTGACCTTGGCCGGATTGCCGGCCACAATCGCAAAATCCGGAACGTCCTTCGTCACCACCGCGCCCGCTCCCACCACCGCGTAAGCCCCAATCGTCACGCCGCCGATGATCGTCGCGTTGGTGCCGATGCTGGCTTTCTTTTTCACCAGCGTCTTCTTGTACTGCACGTGCTGGCCGGTCAATGGATATAAGTCGTTGACGAACATCGCGCCGTGGCCGACAAAAACCTCGTCTTCGATAACGACGGAATCGCACACGAACGCGTGGCTTTCGATCACGCATTTCTTGCCGATCGCGGCGTTGCGCGTGATCTCAACAAACGGGCCGACAAACGAGTCGTCGCCGATGGAACAGCCGAAGATGTTCACAAGATCGCGATTGAAGATCTTTACGTTCTTGCCCAGTTTGACGTCCGCGTCGATCATGCCGCTACTCCTTGTAATCGTTGATGGTTTTGATGATTTTTTCGGTCAGCGCTTTGTCCATTTCAGGGTACATCGGCAAGGCGATGATGTCGGTGCAGATTTTCTCGGCGACCGGGAAATCGCCCTTTTTCTTTTTTAAATACCGGTTCGCTTCCTGTAAATGCAGCGGCAGCGGGTAGTACACGTTGGTCTGGATGCCGGCTTTGTCCATGTAGGCGGTGAAGGCGTCGCGGTTTTTCTTGAACCGCGCCGGGAAGACGTGGTAGTTGCTGGTCACGCCGCGCTCGATGGTTTGATGGGAAAAAAGATCGGCACGCAGGTTCTTGCGGTACGCGTCGGCGATCACGTTGCGCTGGGCGTTCATTTGGTCCAGGTATTTTAATTTGACGCGCAGGATCGCCGCCTGGAGTTCATCCAGCCGGCTGTTGACGCCGTTGATGGCGATGTGATCTTTGTCGACCATGCCGTACATGCGCAGAAGCTTGATTTTATCGGCGAGCGCCTTGTCGTTGGTAACGACGCTTCCGCCGTCGCCGTAGCCGCCGAGATTTTTCGTCGGATAAAAACTGAAAATGCCGGCCGCGCCGAACGAGCCGGCGCGAACGCCGTCGCGCGTGCTGCCGTGCGCCTGAGAGGCGTCTTCGATCAGGGGGATTTTCCCGGCGACGGCCTTCAATTTAGCGATGTCCACCACGTTGCCGAATAAATGCACCGGCATAATGGCCTTGGTTTTCGCCGTGATCGCTTTTTTCACGCGGTCGATATCGATCAGATAGGTAAATTCATCGATGTCGGCAAAAACGGGGGTGGCGCCGGCGGCGATGATCGCCGAAACCGTGGGAATGGCGGTAAACGGCGTGGTGATCACCTCGTCGCCGGGGGCGACGCCGAGCGCTTTCAGTGTAAGGATTAGTCCGTCGGTGGCGTTCGCGACGCCGACCGACTGCTGCGTGCCGATGTACGCGGCAAATTCTTTTTCAAACGCGGCCACTTCGTCCGCCAAAATGTAGCGGCCGGAATTGAGAACGCGCTCCATCGCGGTGTGGATCTCATCGCGATAGGCTTTGTATTGGGGGACCAGGTCACATCGAAAGATCACGTTTAAAACTCCTGAAGTAGTTCACCGTTTCACTCAATCCCGCGCTTAAGTCCGATAATTCGATCGAGCCGATATGTTTTTTCAGTTTTTCTTCGCTGAATGCGGCGTTGCCGATGTCCATTTTGCGAATTTCCTCCGGCATCGGCTTGATCGTGGACGTTCCCTGTCCGATAATTCTAATCAACCGCTGAACCAAGTCGCCGATTTGCACGCGCTCCCCGCCGAGATTGTACGCCTGGAAGCCGGCGGACGGCTTTTCGGCCAGCCGGACAATGATTTGCGCCAGATCGCCCGCGCTGATGATGTAGCGGACACGCTCTCCACCGAACACCTCGATCGGCTTGTTTTCCAAAAGGTCTTTAATAAAGCCGCCAACCAGCCCGATATCGGGGCCGTCATTGTTTTGGCGCGGGCCGAAACAATTGCTGAAGCGCAATGAGACGACCGCGTTGCCGGTGCTCTTGGAATGAAAGCGAAAGGCATCTTCGGCCGCTTGTTTGTGAATGCCCTGCACGTCTTCGGGCACCAGCGGCGTTTCTTCGGTGATTTCCGCCACCGCCGCATTGCCGTATTGGCCGCGCGAGCCAAGATAAATGATTTGTTTGTTCTTGTGGTTCGCGAGTTCCTGAATCAAATGCCAATGCGATTCGACGTTCAGCCGCAAATCGTACAGCGGGTCTTTTTTGGCCAGCAAATGGGAGGTCCAGGCCATGCAGTCGACGATCACGTCGGCTTTGGCAACCAGCTCGCCCAAGGACGGCGCTTCTTCGATCGGCGCGGTAAGAAAGGTGATTTTGTTTTTCAGCGCGGCAAGGTTTTCGGCGCGGCCGCCGGTTTTCGGCAGTAAACCGTCGATAACGGTCACGGCCCAGCCGTGTTTGACGAACGCGTCGGCAATATGGCTGCCGATGAAACCGGCGCCTCCGGGAATCAGCGCCGTTTTCTGCTTACTCATGATCTTTTTTGAGCTGGGAGAAGTGCTGCTGATAGGCGTTCTGCGCGATGTCGTAGTCGGACATCTGCCCGATGTCGAGCCAGTATTCGGTCATCGGGTAACGGGCGATCTTTTGTTTCTTGGCGAGCATGTTTTTGAGCAAGGAGTCGATGCCGAAATAGGTGTTCGGCGGAATCAGTTTGAAAATCGCGGGCTTCAATACGTAGATGCCGGCGAGAATTTCCAGTTTGAAATCCGGTTTCTCTTGGATGTCGACCAAGTAATCGCCTTCGGAGGTCACTTTGCCGAAATTAAACGGAGTGACGATCTCTTTGGTGGTGACGGTCAGGTCGGCGTCGGATTTGACGGCGAAGTTGTACAGCTTGGTAAAGTCGAGCCGGGTGAGAATATCACCGTTCATAAGTAAAAACGGTTCCTTTATCTTGTCCTGCAGCTGCAAAACGGGGCCGCAGGTGCCGAGCGGTTCTTTTTCCTTGCTGAGGGAGATTTTCGCTTTGAATTGTTTGCTGCTGAAAAAAGCTTCGACGTACTCGGATTTGTAGTTGGTGGCGATAAAAATCTCGTCCACTCCGTATTTCTCGAGACTGAGGATTTGAATTTCGAGAACGGAGCTCTCACCAATCGGCAGTAGAGGTTTGGGAATGACTTGGGTGAGCGGTTTTAAGCGCGTTCCAAGCCCACCGGCCAAGAGAATTGCTTTCATGATTTCGTCACTATGATAACATTGGCGCCCATGAGTTCCCAGAATAAAAAAACCATTTTGATCATCGGCGGAGCGGGATACATCGGTTCGCAGCTCGCGCCGATGGCGTTGAACGCCGGCTACGCGGTCACGGTTCTAGACAACCTGCTTTACGACAACATCGATTCTCTCGCCGACGTGTTCGACCATCCCGATTTCTCGTTCATCAAAGGCGACTTCTGCGATCCCGGGACAATCGACCGTGCGTTGAAGGGCGTGAACCACGTGGTGCTCTTGGCCGCCCTGGTCGGCGACCCGATCTGTAAAAAATATCCGGACGCGGCGCGGCGCATCAATGAAGAAGGGCCGAAGAAACTTTTCGACAAGCTGGACGGCGCCGGCGTGGAGCGGTTTGTATTCACCTCCACCTGCAGCAATTACGGACTGCGCGCCACCGACGATTTTGCCACCGAAGAAGCGGAGCTTAACCCGCAGTCGCTGTACGCGACCTGCAAAGTCGCCTTTGAGAAATACATTTTGGGGAAGAAGTCGGCGAAAGTGTCCTCGACCATTTTGCGTTTGGCCACCGCGTTCGGTATGTCGTCGCGCATGCGCTTCGATTTGACCGTGTCCGAATTCACGCGCGCGCTGGCGCTGGGCAATGATTTGCTGGTCTACGACGAAAACACCTGGCGGCCATATTGCCACGTGCAGGACATTTCGCGCGCTATTTTGACGGTGTTGGGCGCTCCGGCGGCCGCGGTGGCGGGGGACGTGTTCAATGTCGGCTCAAACTCGGAGAATTTAACGAAGAAGCAGATTGTGGAGATCGTCCAGCGGCACACCAAAGGCGGGGCGGTTTCCTATAAGCAAGGCGGACAAGATCCGCGCAACTACAAAGTGTCGTTCGATAAGATCCGGACGAAATTGAATTTTAAAGACACGCGCACGGTCGAGTCGTCGGTGAAAAAGCTTATTTCCGTTTTAGACAGCGGCGCCTTTGCCGATTATGCCGCGCGCAAGAACTTCTACGGCAATCACGTCATCCCTCAGCTCGAAACACCCCAGCCTCTAGCCCGCTAGCATCTTCGCCACGTGCCGGCCGAACGGCAGCGAGCATGTAAACCCCGGCGACACCGCATTTAACACGTGAATCGCCCGGCCTTGCTTCTCGATAACGATGTCTTCGATCATGTCGCCGTGTTCGTTCACCAATTGTGGGCGAATGCCGCTTTTAGCGCGCGTGAAATCGGCGGCGGTGACGTCGGAAATCAATTTGCGGGCTTCCTCAACAAAGCGCGCGCGGGACAGGGAAATATTTAGCTGTTCCCAAGCGAGGCGGCGGAACTCCTGTTTGCCCACCATTTTCCAAAAGGCTTTGCGTCTGAGCATGTTCAGTGTGTCGCCTATATTTAAGCCGAACGCGCCGTACGTCTCGCGCCCGCCGGCCATGGCCGCGTTGGGGCCGATCCATGTTTCGCCGGAAATTTTCTTGGTCCAATGCACGCCGAGGAACGGGTAATTAATGTCCGGCGCCGGATAGAGCATCGATTTGAGGACGTCTTGGCGTTCGGCGCGCACCTTGTAGTAGTCGCCGCGAAAGGGGACGATCGTGTAATTTTTACCGACGCCCATTTGGTGGGCGATGTCGTCGGCGTAAACGCCGCCGCAGTTAATGAGCTGCGCGCAGCGAAACCGTTCGGTGGGCGTGCGCACGATCAAGCCGCCGCCGTCTTCCTCGATGCCGATCACGCGCGAGGAAAAATAAAATTCGCAGCCGGCGGCCTTGGCGTCGGCGGCCAGTGTGTTGGTGATCGCGCGGCAGTCGGCGATCGCGCCGGATGGCGCGTGCAGCGCGCGTTCCCCGTGCGCGCGCGGTTCCAAGCGCCGCAGCTCCTTGCCGTCGATCAGGCGCAGGCCGGGAACGCCGTTGGCGGTGCCGCGGCGGTGCAATTCGTCGAGCACCGCGTCGTCTCCGGATTTAAGCGCCACAACCAACGTGCCGACAGGGGCGTACGGCAGCCCACGGGATTGGCAGAAATCGGTCAATTCGCGGTTGCCTTCCACACAAAACGCCGCTTTGAGCGTGTTTGGTTTGGGATTGAAGCCGGCGTGGATCACGCCGCTGTTGCGTCCGCTGGTGTGGGTGGCCGGGGCGACCTCTTTCTCCAGGACGGCAACCCGTAAATGGGGGTGTTCTTTTTTTACCGCGACGGTGGTGGAACAGCCAATTACGCCGGCACCGACCACAATAACGTCAAATTCTTTCATTGAGATATTGTAGGATTTCCGCCTTCTTTCGCAATCCCGCACTTCTCGGGTCGCTAGCTCAACTGGTAGAGCAGGTCCCTCTTAAGGACAAGGTTCAGGGTTCGATTCCCTGGCGACCCATTTTTTTCCCTGAAAAAGGCTGCGGCCAAGGCACCGATAAGAAAGTGGACGATATGCGCCCGCCGATGGACGTGGAAATGGCCCCCGAAGGCCAAGAAATCGAAGAACGCCGCTAATTGCACTTAATAAGCGCTTTTTCTAAAGTCACGAACCATGAAAAAAGCGTTTATTACCGGCATCACCGGACAGGACGGCTCGTACCTCGCCGAACTTCTTCTGTCGAAAGGCTATGAAGTTCACGGCATTATCCGCCGCTCCAGTTCATTCAATACCAACCGCATCGACCATATCTACGCCGACCCGCATAATAAAGGGAATAAACTTCATCTCCACTACGGCGACTTAACGGACGCAGGCCATGTGACCAATTTGTTGTACAGCGTCGAACCCGATGAGGTGTATCACTTGGGCGCCCAAAGCCATGTGCGCGTCAGCTTCGACATTCCGGACTACACCGCCGAAACCGTCGGCATGAGCACAATCCGCCTGTTGGAAGCCATCCGCCACGCGAAGAAAAAACCCCGTTTTTATCAGGCCTCCAGCTCCGAACTCTTTGGCGCGACCCCGCCCCCGCAGAGTGAAACCACGCCGTTCTATCCGCGCAGCCCGTACGCGATCGCGAAGCTGTTCGGCTACTGGAGCGTCATCAATTACCGCGAGAGCTACAACCTATTTGCCTGCAACGGCATTCTCTTTAACCATGAGTCGCCGCGCCGCGGCGCGACGTTCGTGACGCGCAAAATCACCAAAGCGCTCGCCGCGATCCTCGCGAAGAAGCAAGACAAACTGTACCTGGGCAATTTGAAAGCGCGCCGCGACTGGGGCTTCGCTCCGGAATACGTGGAATGCATGTGGCGCATGCTGCAGCAGGAGCGCCCGGAAGATTATGTGGTCGGCACCGGTGAAGACCACTCCATTGAGGAATTCCTCGTGGAAGCGTTCAGCTACGTCAATTTGGACTACAAGAAATACGTCGAGATTGACCCGCGCTACTTCCGCCCGACGGAAGTGGACGCTCTGCGCGCCAATCCGGCCAAAGCCAACAAAATTCTGCAGTGGACGCCGAAAGTGACGTTCAAAGATTTGGCGCACATTATGGTGGACGCCGACGTGGCCGCGATGGGGCTGACGCCGCCCGGCGCCGGCTTCCGCAAGCTGGAAACGCTCGGCATGAATTGGATGGCGCCGGTGGTTTCCGACCCTGTCCATGTCGGCCGCTGACCTCCACTCCAAAAAGATTCTCGTCACCGGCGGCAGCGGCTTCCTTGGGTCCGCCGTTGTAGAAAACCTTATAAGCCGCGGCTATACCAACATCTTCATTCCGCGCAGCAAAGACTATGACTTGGTGCAAATATCCGCCGTCGAAAAACTTTACAAAGACGCCAAGCCCGAGATCGTCATTCATTTGGCCGCGCGCGTGGGCGGCATCGGCGCCAACGAGGCCAATCAGGCGACTTTCTTCTATTCGAATTTGATGATGGGCGTGCAAATGATGGAAGTCGGCCGCCGCATCGGTCTCGAAAAATTTGTGGCGATCGGCACCATTTGTGCCTACCCGAAATTCACCCCGGTCCCGTTTAAAGAGGAAAACCTTTGGGACGGCTACCCTGAAGATACCAACGCCGCGTACGGCCTGGCCAAAAAAATGATGCTGGTCATGTCGCAGACCTACCGCAAGCACCACGGCTTCAATTCTGTTTATCTTTTGCCGGTGAATCTCTACGGCCCGGGCGACAATTTCGATTTGAAAACCTCGCATGTGATCCCGGCCATCATCCGCAAGTGCTACGAGGCGATCGACTTGGGCAAGAGCGAAATCGTGCTGTGGGGAACCGGCACGCCGAGCCGCGAATTTCTTTACGTGGATGATGCCGCGGAAGCGATCGTGCTGGCGACGGAGAAATACAATTCCAGTGAGCCCGTGAACTTGGGCGCCGGTTTTGAGATGCGCATCTCCGAACTCGCGGACATTATTGTGAAGCTCACCGGCTTTAAAGGCAAGATCGTCTGGGACCCAACGCGTCCCGACGGCCAGCCGCGCCGCTCGCTCGACACCGAGCGCGCCAAAAAGAATTTCGGCTTCGAGGCGAAAACGCCGTTTCTCGAAGGTCTTAAGAAAACCGTGGAATGGTACGCGGCGAACCGCACCAGGATCCAGGGAGCCGGCCGCTAGGTGCACCGCTTCTTCAACGGGATCGCCGCTCTTTTTGAACTCCTGCTGCTGAGAATTTATTGGGCCTTCCGGCCCGCGCCCGCCGCGATAAACCCCCGGAAAATCCTCGTGTTCGGCTACATGGGATTGGGCGATCTCCTGCTCTTCTCGCCCGCGCTCCGCAACCTGAAAAAACTCTATCCCAGCGCCCGCGTCACGCTGCTTACCGCCGGCTATTCCGGCGCGCCGTCGCTCGCGGAAGGGCTCTCCGGTATCGATGAAATCAAGAGTATCGATTGGAAGGCCGCCGGTTTTTCCGGGCGCGGCAAAGTCGCTCAAGAGCTTCGTGCGGAAAACTACGATTTGGTAGTGGGCACCTATATTTCGCCGGTGCGCTATTTCATGTGGGCGCTGCGCGACGTGCCCGTACGCGTCGGATCCTGCCGCCAGCCGCATGGCTGGTCGCTTTCCTTCGATTTATTGGAAGAAGAACTCTTCCGCCGCAGCTTTTTTAACAAGAAAGTTTTTCTCACCGGCCACAACGTTCATGAAATCGATCATGGCCTGGCCGTTTTGTGCCAATTGCGGCCATCTCAATCGTGGGAGCGCTCAGTGGCGGTGGACGACCCCGCGTTTGGCGACGACGCGCGCGTTAAAAAAGAAATGGCGGCGGCCGGTTTTCCGGCGGACAAGCCGGTAATCGCGCTGCATCCGGGCGTAAGTATCAATCAACGCTGGAAACAGTGGCCGGCCGAACGCTGGGCGGAGCTCACGGCGCGTTTGCTGAAAGAATGGAACGCGGGCGTCGTGGTGTTCGCCACGCCGTCCGAATGGAATGACTTAAAGCCGGCGTTTGCCGGAGTGTCCGGCGCGGTCACGGTATACGCGCCGCAAAATGCGCTTTTGGTGCGGCGTTTGTTGTCGCGCTGCGCGGTTTTTATCGGGAACGATTCGGGGCTGGGCCATATGGCGGTGTCAGCGGGGACGCCAAGCGTGCATATTTTCGGTCCCACCGATCCGGCGGCATTTGGCCCCTGGGTGAATGATATTCACACGGTGGTCAAAGCGGGCGCGGATTGCGAGCCGACGGTGCGCTTGGGGCTGCACACGGGCCATAAATCGGCCTGCGGCCACGGGGAATGCGTTAAAGAGATTTCGGTTGAGGCGGTTTATCAGGCGGCGGCGAAAAAATTGTCCGCGCGCGGCGTGCGCGCAAAGGCGGCGGCATGAAAGAGAACCTTCATTTGGGATGCGGTCACGTTATTCTTGACGACCACGTGAACGTCGATTGCGCGCCCCTTCCCGGCGTGGATATTGTGCATGACCTGGCCAAAATGCCCTGGCCGTTTCCGGACAACCAATTCAAAAAAATCCTGCTGAACCACGTGCTCGAGCATTTGCCGAACACGATTGCCGTGATGGACGAGCTGTGGCGCATCAGTAAAAGCGGAGCGCAGGTCAACGTCAACGTGCCGTACTGGAACGCCTCCGATTACATCACCGACCCGACGCACATCCGTCCGTTTAACGAACACACGTTCGATTTTTTTGACCCCGACCATTTTCGCTGCAAAGAGCGGCCCTATTACGCGCGGGCCCGCTTTCGTCCGGGGCGGCGCGCTTATCATGTGCGCGTGTTTGGCCGCTACTACCGTTTTAGCTCTGCGCCGGCCCGTTTTGTACTGGAAACGCTCGCGCATTTTTTCTGCAATATCATCCAAGTCATGGAGTTTGAGTTGATCGCGGTCAAATGAATTCGATTAAAGAACCCGGGCTTCTGCGTGGAACGTTCGCGCTGCTGTCGCAAGATGTGGTTGTTACAGCCATTTCATTTCTTACGAGTGTCGTGCTCGCCCGCTGGCTCGGCCCCGCCCAGCTCGGCCTGTTTTATACCGTTAACTTGATTCCGCTTTATGCTGAAAAATTCGGGCGGGTCGGACTGATCGATCACGCCACGGTTTTTTATCTGGGCAAAAAGAAATACGGGCTCGGCGTCGCCGCCGGCCATATTACGCTCATGTTCTTGGTTTCCTCGTCTGTCATTCTCGCCGGTTACGCGTTTTTTGAAAACCGGTTTTATGAATCTTTTCTAAAAACGACCGGTGTTCCGCGTTATTACGTCTGGACAGCGGTGGCAAGCGTGCCGGCGCTTTTGATGATCGTCGCCTATGGCAAGCTGCAGCTGGCGCTGGGTTATCTTCGTTCGTACAACGCCAGTTTGATTGTGAAGTCGTTTCTGTTTTTCCTTTTGGCGGTTTTCTTTTGGAAAATCGGCTGGGATTTTTATGGCGCGGTCGCGGCGGGCTTTATTTCCGTCTGGACGGCGCTGTTGATCGCCGGCGTGGCCTTGTGGAAGCATGAGCGTTTCTCATTTAAATTTAATCCAACGTTTGTCGTCGATGTTTTTAAATTCGGCTGGGGCATGTATTCGGTGACCATCCTGCAATTCCTGCAGCAACGCTTCGATTTGCTTGTGATCGCTGTCTATCTGACTAAGACGGAAATGTCGCACTACAGTCTGGCGGTCGGTATTTCGCTTTTGCTTTTGAAATTGCCCGGTACCGTCGCGGCGCTTCTGTATCCGCGCGTGACAAAGCTGGAACAAGCGGAGGCGTCGCAGTTCACGGCGCGCATCTGCCGGTTAAATTTGGTTGTTATTGGCGCGGCGGCCCTTTTGGTAATGCTGTTGGCCGCGCCGGTGGTGCTGCTTTGTTTTGGCCGGGATTACATGGGGTTAGTGCCTTCGCTGCTGATCCTTGTGCCCGGCACAGTTCTTTTGGGCATCTCGCGGTTCTTTACCGAATACTTTTACGGGATCGGCCGTCCGCGCCTGATTATTTGGCCGGGCGTGGCCACGACACTCGTTAACATCCTGGCCAATCTGCTTCTCACGTCACGCTTCGGAATTAAAACGGCGGCTTTGGTGTCCTGTGGAACGTACGCGGTCTATTTTGGGATGCTCGCGGTACGTTTCAGTCGCGTCTCGGGACTAAGCTTGCGCGAAACATTGATCACCAACCCGTCGGAAATCCGGAATTTAATCGGATGCTTTTTTACCGCAAAACAACCTTCCATCAAACCATTGTAAAGAGCACGAACTGCGTGTATCCTTGGTTTTAGGAAACACCGCGTGGAATCAATCAGAAAAGTGAAAATATACGGAGCCGGGTCGATCGGCAACCATCTCGCCAACGCTGCCCGGCGTTTGGGTTGGGATGTCGTCGTGTGCGATATTTCCGCCTCGGCGCTCGAACGCATGCGGACCCAGATTTATCCTCAGCGTTATGGATCTTGGGATAACGAGATCAAATTGACGCTTAACAACAACGCGCCGCGCGGTGGGTTTGATCTGATCATCATCGGCACGCCGCCCGAGTATCATTTGTCTTTGGCCTTGGACGCGCTCGCGGAGAAACCCAAGGCTCTTTTGATTGAAAAACCGATTTGTCCGCCGGATCTGGCCAAGGCCGACGCTTTTAAGAAACTCGTAAAAAAAGGAAAAACGCGTGTTTTTGTCGGCTATGACCATGTGGTTGGAAAAGCGATGCGCGAAGTGGAGAATGTCGTAGCCTCCGGCCTCATCGGCGAACCCATAACGCTGGACGTCGAATTTCGCGAGCATTGGGAAGGGATTTTTAAGGCGCATTCGTGGCTGAGCGGCCCAGAGGATTCGTATTTGGGTTATTGGAAAAAGGGGGGCGGCGCGAGCAGCGAGCATTCGCACGCGCTGAACTTGTGGCAGCATTTGGCGCACGTGCTGGAAAAAGGAAACGTTTCCGAAGTGTCGGCGTGCATTAATTACAAGAAGCAGGGCAAGGCGCATTACGACGACATATTCTTGCTGAATTTGAAAACGAAGAAAGGGTTTTCCGGCCGTGTGGTTCAAGACGTGATCACGCGCCCGTCGCGCAAATGGGCGCGCATCCAGGGAACCGAGGGCGCGGTGGATTGGTACGCTAATTACAACGCCGAGGGCGACGCGGTGATGGTGTCCAAGGGCAGCGCGGCGCCGGAGGTGCGTTTGTTCCCGAAGAAGCGGCCTGACGATTTTATTGAAGAGTTGAAGCACATCGACGAATGCGTTTCGTCCGGCAAAAAATCGCCGCTTGGATGGGAACGCGGGTTGGATACCATGGCGGTCGTGGCGGCCGCGCATAAATCCGAAGCCAAAGGCGGCAAAATGGGAGTGCGCTTGTGAACACGAGTTTTAACTTTAAAGACCTGTTCATCTTTGAAATGGCCAATAACCACCAAGGCCAGCTCGAACACGGCAAGAAAATCATTCAGGATTTAGGCAACGTCGCAAAAGAGAACGGCATTCGCGCGGCCATTAAGTTCCAGTTCCGTCAAATGGACACGTTCATTCATCCCGACCACAAGAAAAACAGCCCCAATAAACATATCCCGCGCTTTCTCTCCACGCGGTTAACAAAGGAAAACTACGCCGATTTGATCAAAGAAGTGAAAAAGGCCGGCCTCGTCACGATGTGTACGCCGTTCGACGAAGAATCGGTCGACCAGATTTTGGAATTGGGCATCGATGTGATCAAAATCGGCAGTTGCTCGGCCAAAGATTGGCCGTTGATCGAGAAAATTGCCGACGCCAACAAGCCCGTTATCTTTTCAACGGGCGGTCTCGCTCTCAAAGACATCGACGACATTGTCAGCTTTTTCGACCATCGTCGCGTGCATTTCGCGATCATGCACTGTATCGCGGTGTACCCGACGCCGAACGACCAGCTGCAGCTTAATCAGATCGATACTCTGAAGCGCCGCTACCGCGATAAGGTGATTGGCTTCTCGTCCCATGAGTCTCCGGATTCTTTGGAGCCGGTCATGATCGCGGTCGCCAAGGGCGCCAAAATGCTTGAACGGCATGTCGGCGTGGAAACCGGCGATATTAAATTGAACGCCTACTCGGGCACGCCGAAGCAGATCGACGCGTGGGTGAAAGCGGCGCTTCGCGCTAAAGCCATCGCCGGTCTGGAAGAACGGCCGGTGTCATCGGACGTCGAGCTGGAAGCTCTGGCTTCATTGCAGCGGGGCATTTTCGCCAAAATGGATTTAAAAGCCGGCGCCAAGCTCGAGCGCAAGGACGTTTATTTTGCGATGCCGTGGCAGAAAGGGCAGTTGGACGCGGGCAAATGGAAGGAAGGGATGTCGCTGAAAGTGGCCGTCAAAAAAGACGGGCCGGTGAGCGAAGACGGCATAGCGTTTGAAGAGAATCTCGAACGGAAAATCCTTTATCGCGCAATTCACGAAATCAAAGGCATGTTGAACGAAGCGCGTATCGCGCTGGCCGTCGATTTCCAATTGGAGTTCTCACACCATTACGGCGTTAAAAATTTCCGCAAAACGGGGACGACAATTATCAATTGCGTGAACCGCGAGTATGCGAAAAAAATCCTCGTCATGTTGCCGGGCCAGGCCCATCCCGCACATTTCCATAAGAAGAAGGAAGAGACGTTTCAGGTCCTGCATGGGATTTTGGACGTGAACATCGACGGGCGGCCTCGTTCGCTCTATCCAGGCGATATCTTGCTGGTCGGACAAGGCGTATGGCATTCGTTTTCGTCCAAAGACGGCGCGATTTTCGAGGAAATATCGTCCACGCACTTTAACGACGATTCTTATTACGAGGATAAGGAAATCAACAAAATCGAGCGTTCACAGAGGAAGACCGTGGTTAAAAACTGGGGCCGCTACCAGATTTAAGCTTTGTGCAGCGGTTCCATCGAGCGAACCGCCGCGTCAAACTCGCCTGCTGA
>CAZCJA010000035.1:0-23237 GCA_964499015.1 uncultured Elusimicrobia bacterium | reverse complement strand
GGTTACGGTGGGCAGCAACTGGACCCACAGTAGCGGAACCTTTGACGCCGGCACCTCCACGGTCAGCTTTATCGCCAATGGCTCAACTCAAACGGTATTGATGAACGGGACCAGCTTTTATCATTTGGTATTTTCTTCAAGTGTGGCACAGGCTACCTACGTTCCATTCTCAAACCTGCATGTTCTCGGGAAATTATCAATGAGCAATGGGGCTATTTTTGATAACTCTGCGAATAATAAGGATATTTTTGTTACCGGCGATGTTGTGATGAGTAATTATCGTGTCTTATGGGGCAGTGGCAACTGGGTGTTGGGGGGAAGTTTGGACTACGTTCAATTGACCACCTCAATATTCGATTCGTTTGGTGCAGGACGCTCATTGCACACGAAATTGCTTATGAATGGAAGCAATGTCACGTTATCACCAAAATTTAACAGTGATATGTCGGTTTTGATTGTGAACGGTACCGTGACACTGGCCAATGATACAGATGTCCTTACCGCTATTGAAATCAATGGAAATCTAAGCGTGAACTCCGGTGTTTTATTGGCAGGGGTATTTAATTCGCAAGGTGCTGAAGGACTTTTGTTAAAAACAAATGGTGTGTTGACCGGCCAGGGTGGAGTTGAATTGTTGGTTGGGGGCGTCCGGGAGTTTGATCCCACGGCTGTGATAAATATTGCATCGATGACGGTGTCGCCTTCAAACCTCCCGACTCTGCAAACAATTATGGTCGCCGGTCAGTATGATGCTTCCTATGTTGAATTCGGACGAAAAAACGGGGTAAGTTCTCTTCGCTTTTCAACGGGCACTCATGTTTACACGGGACATGTGGTTTACGACGCAGGGTCGGGTGGCGGCAGCCCTATCTTTGATTTTTCAACGGACAATTCCAGCGCGATTTATAAAGGGAATGTAACACTGCGCGAATTGTTTGGTCAAAAAATAACCTGGCTTCCGGGTACTGGTTCAATTGCTTTTTCCAGCACATCGGCTCAAAGAGCCTCATTTATAGGTAAATCAGTTCAGAAAATCGTCTCCTCAAACACCGCCTCCGGCGGGCTCACTTTCGTGAGTTCGTTCACGACCCCATCGTTGTTTGTGAACACGGCGGGCTTGGGCAGCGCGGCCACCATTTATTTTGCGGGGAACTCGACGTTTACCATTTCCACCTTCACCATTGCGGGAGCCGTGGGCCTGCCGGTTGTTCTTAAATCCACGGATACCTCCACGCAGTGGTTCTTGAACAACACCCATCAGAACAATGTGGATTATGTGGATGTGAGTTCTTCCAATGCCAGCCCGGGAATCCAAATCAGAACCTCGAAACAACACTCGGTGAATGGTGGCGGCAACGACAACTGGGCGTTTGTGGCGGACGATCTAGGGGAACGTTATTGGGTGTCGAGCATCGCCAAGAATTGGAATGACACATTGGCGTGGTCGTACGAATCAGCCGGGTCCCCTGGGGCGCAAGTGCCGCTGTCGACGCACACCGTGATATTTAACGGGGCGGGTGGCTCGAACGGAGATGCCACGCTCACAGCGAACGCGGTGGCCGGTAACATTACACTGAGTGGTTACAGCGGAACCCTTGATACCAACGGTTACACAATGACGGTATCGTCGCAGGTTGCGGCCACCAGCGGAACGCTGAGCTTAAGCACCAGCACACTTTCCCTCGGCGGGAATTGGGCATTCTCAGGCAGCGCGGCGTTAAACCCGGGCCAATCCACCGTGACGTTCCAACTGAACACCGCCACGCAAACCATACTCTCGAACGGCACCAGCTTCTATCACTTGGTGCTCACCACCGCGACGGCCAGCACCGTGGGCGTGCTCAAACCGGCGGATCGGCTGTATGTCTTGGGCAACATGACGCTCGACAAAGGTGTTTTCGACAATCAGCTCTCCAGTTCGGATATCAAGATTGCCGGGGATGTGGTGGCGCGTACGTACAGATTTAACATGGGCGCAAGCACGTGGACGGTTAGTGGCAACTGGAACACACAGGGAATGACGTCGAATATTTTCGCGGGGGTTGGTTCAACGCTTGTTTTGGATGGGGCAGCAAAGTCTCTCACTCATAAACCTGCCTCGTCAATTTCATTGGGAACTGTCTACGTTAACGGGACCATTTCAGGTGTCTCAGGTATTGTTTCGCAATTAATTGTTCAGGGTACCATGACGGTGACAAATATAAGCGCTGGAGAATTAAGAGTTAAGGCAGGTGCCGTGGTTGATGGAGCGGGAACTCTTTCTATGCTCAAAACAAACGCTGGAATTACACAGATGGACGGCCCCATTTCCGTTAATCAGCTTAATTTCTATGGAAACATAGCGACAATTTCGACGGGAACCTATTATTCACCCAACGTTTTGTTTAGGCGCGACACGGGTGGCGTTAATTACGACATTAATTTTGGTACGGGGAGCACCGTTTTCAACGGAGATGTTGTCATTGAAAATGAAAATGGGTCAGGGCTCATCGTTAAGAATACCAGCAACCCTCATTTGATTTTCCGTAAAAATCTGACTTTGCTCGAAACCGCGGGGCCAATAACATGGACCAAGGGATCCGGGACCATTGCCTTCTCGTCAGACACCGCGGCGCAGCAGGTTTCATTCTTGGGCAAATCGGTCGAGAGCATTATTTCGTCCAACACCTCCTCCAGCGGGCTAACGTTCGTGAGTTCGTTCACAACCCCTTCGCTTTATGTGAACGCCGGCGCGTTGGGCAGTGCGGCCACCATATACTTCGCGGGACACTCGACGTTCACCATTTCCACCTTCACTGTAAACGGCAGCGCGGCCTATCCTGTTGTTCTGAAATCCACCTCATCGGATCAGTGGTTCTTGAACGCCACCAGTTCTCAAACCGTGAGCTATGTGCAGGTGAGCTCCTCGAACGCCAACCCGGGGCTCACCATCTTTAACCGCCCTGGCGGTGTGGACAACGGTAATAACAACAACTGGGTGTTCCCGGGAACCGCGGGCGATCTGACGTGGACCGGCGCGATCGACACGGATTGGAACAAGACCGGCAACTGGAGCGGGAACGTTGTTCCAGCTCCTATCGATAACGTGATTATCCCGAACACCGCCAATAAGCCGGTGCTTGATCAATCGCGGACCATGAACAGCCTGTATTTGAACGCCGGCGATGCGCATCTCGCGCTCAACAACTTCAACTTGAATGTTGCCAGCTCCGTGGTCAACGTCGGTACGATCACGGCGTCGGGCGCGGAGCAGATCACCGTGGGCGGCATGTGGTGGAACCTGGGTTGGTTTAACGCCGCGCAGAGCACCGTGGCCTTTAACAACGCCGCCAGCGGCGGACAGTGGTTGTACTCCGGCGGCAATGCCGCAGGCAAGGCGTTCTACAACCTGTACTTCGTCTCCGGGAGCACGGTCGTTAACATGAACGACATTAATGTGCTGAACAACGTGACGATGGCCAACGCGCGCACCGATATGGGCAATTCGACGTGGACGGTGAGCGGAAATTGGAACCATAGTGGCATCGGTACGCTAACTGAGAATACATCGTTGATTCGATTGACGGGCAATAACGCGATCTTTAGCGGTGGTGCGGCGCTTAGCCGGGATTTGGCCAATCTCACGATTGATGGCTCCGTTAATCTTGGAATTGATTCAACTGTCTCGGGAACAACAATTGTTAATGGGACATTCACTATTCCATCGTCGCGCTTCTTTACACAGCGCGCTGGTGGTATTTATATTAAGTCAACGGGACGCGTCACAGGAGATGGCGAGCTTACATTTACAACCAATGGTGATTTGCGTGAGCAAAGTGGCATTGTTGATGTGGCCACGCTTGATTTTGTTGTCAGCGGCAATACGTTTGCTGTAGGAACGTATGATTCGCCGAATGTGTACATTCGCAATTTGTCAGCTAATTCTCAAACATTCAATGCAGGCACCTATGTCTTCTCGGGCCGTGTTAACTTCCGGGCGTTTGGTGGAAATTTAAGCATTAATAATTCGGTCAACAATCCCAACTTTGTATTCCGTAGCTCAGTCACTTTTGATGAAAGTGGTGTAAATCTAAATTGGATGAGAGGCAATGGAACGATTGCTTTCTCGAGCAACACTGCTCAGTCGGCTCGCTTTATTGGAAAAACAGTTGAGAACATTGTCTCATCAAACACTTCGACTGGCGGGCTCACCTTCGTCAGTTCCTTTACCACTCCGAGCTTGTATGTGAACACCAATGCGCTCGGTTCGGCGGCGACGATTTACTTTGCCGGCCAATCGACGTTTACGATTTCAACCTTCACCGTTAACGGAACTGCGGCACTGCCGGTGGTGCTGCGCTCCACCTCAACCGACAACTGGTTCTTGAACAACACGTCGTCAAACAGCGTGTCGTATGTCGACGTCGCGTATTCGAGCGCCTCCGCCGGAATGCTGGTTGTCGACTATCCGGGCGGCCGCAATTCCGGCAACAACCACAACTGGACGTTCACGGTCCAGCCCGCTCTTATCGCGCCGGCGTTTGTCGCGGTCAATCAATCGTCGATCACTGCGCAATGGGGCAGCGTTGTTGGGGCGAATTACGAATTACGAGTTACGAATGTCGACGCGGCTGTGATCACATCATCCATCACGGTCCTCACACAAGGCACGACGGTTCAATTAACACCAAATACCACATACAGCTTCCAGGTGGCGGCGCTCGACGAAGGCACCACAAGTTCCTTCCTTATTATTGGCAGCACCTCCACGTTGGCGGCGACGCCGGAAACCGTGGCGTCTACGTGGACGGTGTTCGTTACGTCGCTCACGGTTTCATGGGCCGATGGCGGCAACCCGGCGGACACGCGCTACGTGGTTGAGCTTTCCACCGGCGCGCTGCCGAATGGTTTTGCGGACAACCAATCGTCATCGACGTACAACACCAGCGCGGCGTTCATTAACCTGGTTCCGTTGACCACGTATTACGCGCGCGTCAAAGCTGTAAACCACAACAATCTGGACACCGCGTATCTGGTGCTCGGCAGCACTGTGACCGAAGAGGCGGACTTGCCGCAGAACCTGCGCTACACCGATTCCTTCAGCGGCGCGCTGACGTCGGCCTGGGACGCGCCGACCGGCGGCGCTGATTCGTACATTCTGCAGACCAGCTCGATGTCGAATTTTGTGCCGGTGTTCGAAGAAATGCCGACCGCACTGAACACGGAAACAACGGGCGGCCTCAGCGTGAACACCACCTACTACACGCGCGTGGCCGCCGTGGTGGGCACCGCCACCAGCCCGTTTACCATGCCGATTTCAACGGCGACGTTGGCGGTTGCGCCGGCCACCGTTTCATCGACCTGGACCATGGTCGGCATTTCATCGCTGACCGTTGCGTGGGCGCCGAGCTTGAATCCGGCGGGAACGCTTTATCAGATCCGGATTTCCACGGCGAATGACTTTACGGGCGCGACCGATCAAACGCAAAACACGACGGCGCTCGATGCCACGTTTAACCCGCTCTTCCCGGACATGGTGTATTACGCGCAGGTGCGCGCGATCAACCACAGCGGTATTGTGACCGCGTACACGGGGCTGGGTTCGACGCGGACGTATGCGCCAAACGCGCCGACCAATTTGCATGTGACGACCGCCACCCCGGCCGGCTTCACGTCGGCGTGGGATGCGTCCGTTCCGGCGGGCGATGCGTATACCGTTCAGTATTCGACCAGCACGGACTTTATAACCGTTTCCGGCAGTTCCACCACCGTCTTCACAACGGCAACGATCACCGGTTTGACGGTTAATACCACGTATCACGCGCGGGTAAATTCGATTATCAGCGGATCTTCAAGCGCCTGGACCAATACCGTTACAACAGCGACCTTGGCTGGCATGCCCGCACCGGAAGCGCAGCCCTGGAGCGTGTACATTACGTCGCTCACCGTTGCTTGGAACATCAATGTGAATACGGCCGGCACGCTTTATACAGCTGACCTTTCAACGGACGCGGCCTTTGTCACGATCTTGTACAGCTCGGCGACGCGCAACGTGCAGGCGGGCTTCATCGGTCTCGATCCGTTGACGACGTATTACGCACGAGTGAAGGCGGTGAATCACAGCGGTATCGACACCAACTACCTTATTATTGGCAGCACGCTCACCAATCAAGCGGAGATGCCGCTAAACCCGCGTTACTTTGACGCGTCACCGACGGAGCTGGCCATGATTTGGGACGCGCCGTTGGGTGGCGCGGATTCGTATGTCGTGCGCACCAGCACCAGCGCCAATTTAGCGGAGCCGGTGATTGAACAAGTTTCGATGGTGCTGCAGGCGGATATTGTCAGCTTGCTTGAGAACACCACCTACTATTCGCGTGTCGCTTCTGTTATAGCGGGAACAACGAGTCCGTTCACCACGGCGATTACGTCGGCGACGCATGCCGTGCAGCCGGCGGCAGCGGCCTCGACGTGGACCATGGTGGGCATCAGTTCCTTAACGGCGGCGTGGAACAGCGTCAACCCGGCGGGCACGCTTTATGAAATCAATCTGTCGACGACCAACAGCTTTAACGGATTGAACGACCAAAGCTCGTTCACGTATCTGACCGACGCGACGTTCATTAACCTTTTTGCGGAAACCGTTTATTACGGCCGCGTCCGCGCGATTAACCATCGCGGCGTGCCGACCGGGTATCTGGTTCTCGGTTCGACGCAGACGCGCATTCCGAATGCGCCGACCAACGTGCATGTGACCACCGCGACGTCGGATGCGTTTACGACCGCGTGGGATGCTTCTGTTCCGCCGGGTGATGCGTATCATATGCAGTATTCTACGAGCAGCGACTTCTTTAATGTGGGTGAAACGTCAATGACGGCGTTAACCATGGCCACATTGAATGGGCTTGATGTCAACACGACCTATTACGCCCGGGTTAATTCAATTATTAACGGGTCATCCAGCGCCTGGACCAACACGGTGACGACGGCGACACTCGCCGAAACACCCACGCAAAACGCCAGCCCATGGACGGTATCGATCACGTCGGTCATTGTCGCGTGGGACTTGGGAACCAATCCGATCACCACAACATTTGTGATTGACTTGTCGAGCGACTCGAATTTCGGTTCGGCCGTGTCCAGCGTGCGCGGCCCGAACACGGAATGGGAATTCACCGGCCTTATGCCGGACACGACCTATTACGCCCGCGTGAAAGCCGTGAACCACAGCGGCATCGATACCGCTTATTTAAACATCGGCAGCACGCTGACCAAGCGCATACCGCTGCCGACGAATTTGCACATTTCCACGGCCAGTTCGACTTCGCTCACTGCAAGCTGGGATCCGGCGATCCGTCTGGATGAAACGTACACGCTTCAATATGCGACCAGCACCGACTTTACGACGGTTGCCAGCTCGGCGACGGCGCTCACCACCGCGACCATCAGCGGCTTGGCGGTGAACACAACTTATTACGCGCGCGCCAACACGCAGTACGCGGGTGCCGACAGCGCGTGGACCGCGACCGTGACGACCGCGACGCTGGCGAACACGCCGGCCACCGCGGCCAGCACGTGGACGTTTGTGAACATCACGTCCATCACTGTGTCGTGGACCGACGGCGGCAACCCGGGCGGCACGCTTTACGAAATCAATTTGTCGTCGATGTCCAACTTCAGCACGCTCGCCGGCTCGAGTTTGACTGCCAATCAATCGCAAACGTTCTTGGGCCTGCAGTCGGACGAGATTTATTACGCGCGCGTGCGCGCCATCAACCACAGCGGAATTTGGACGAATTATTTGGACTTGGGTTCGACGCGCACGGTGCGCGCCCCTACCCTGACCTGGACCGGTGATAACTCGACCGATTGGGACGACTCGACAAACTGGGACTATAACCTTGTTCCGGGCGCGAATGACGCGGTGGTAATTCTCGCGGCGATTCCGTTTGATCCGCTCCTCGTCTCGTCGACGACCATCGAATCGCTGCAGATTTTGGCCGGCGCCAACGTGACGCTGCAGGGCGCCACCATGACGGTGACGGGCGCGTTTAGCTCCGAAGGCACATTAACGGTGCGCGGCGACGAAAACCTGACGTTTGGCGGCGGCTTCGACACGGATTCGGGAACCGTGACATACACCGGTTCGGCGACCTACGCGGACTTGGCGGCCGGCACCCTCTATTACACGCTCGTTATCAACGACGGCGCGCACACGATGCTGAACGCGCTTTCCATCAACAAGGACTTAACATTGGCCAACGCCGGCGTTCTTAACACCAACGGCTGGCCGGTGAATTTGAACGGCATCGGTTCGCAGCGCATCGACGCGCGCGGCGCGTTCTTCGAAGAATTGGAATCCTTCAACACGTCTCCGGTCGGCGTGACGTTCACGAGCTCGTTCACGGCGGCCAATCTGACGCTCGATGTGCCGACGTTGGCGTCTCCGGCCACCATGTACTTCGCGTCGGGCGCCACATTTACCGTCACCAATCTCAATGTGTTCGGAAACGTCTTCAATTTGGCTTCTATGCGTTCCACCGGCGCGGAAGCTTTCAGGCTGGTTGTCCCGACGGGGACCGTTGCCTCGTTTGTCGACGTGCAAAATGCGGATGCCTCGCTGGGCGGGGAAATTCGCGCCAACAACTCTGTTGATCGCGGCGGCAACGTGAACTGGGACTTCCTGGCGCCGGACGCGCTGGACGACTTAACGGCGGTGCGCGGTATCGCCACGGGTTCGATTGATTTGTCGTGGAGCGCGACCGGCGACGAAGGCTCGGCCGGCACGCTGAACAATTCGACCTTCACCGTTCAGTACACGACCTCGTCCAGTTACAGCGCCTGGGACCCGACGACGGCGCCGTCGTTTGTGGCGACGCTGCATATCACGACCACAGCCGTTGCGGCGGGCAGCGCGCAGCGCGTGATTTTCAATGGGCTCAACGCCGGCGCGACCTATTATTTCCGTGCGTGGACCCGCGACAACGTGGGCCGCTATTCGCTCGTCTCGAACTCGACGTCGTCAGTCGCCACCGAAGGCCAACTTGTTGTTTGGACTGGCGCCATCGACAACTCCTGGGAAGACGATATGAACTGGACCGGCTTCCAGAAACCGGGCCCGTTCGATTCCATCTTGATACCGGTGACCATCAACAACCCTGTTCTGCTCGGTACGGCTACAATTGCCGGTGTGACGATCGATGCCAACGCGTCGCTGGAGTTGCGCGGCGCCACGTTCACGGTCACCGGTACGATTCAATCAAACGGCAATCTGATTCTTTCAAGCACGGAAGTGGTCAGCTTCCCTGGCGGCGTGTGGGACGCCGATTCGGGCACGGTGACCTACGCGGGCAGCGGCGCCTTCTTCTCGTTGACCGCGGGCAACGACTACCACACGCTGATCTTTAACAACGCGGGCGGCGGCTGGTCTATCGGTTCAACGATCACGGTTAGCGGCGACCTTCTCGTGCTTAACGGTGAGTTCTACGGCTCAACCGTTGATCTGACGGAAAACGGCGTTATCTTCGGCGCCGGCGGCCCCACTCGCCATATCAATAATTTGAAATTGGCCGCATCCGGCCGGACCACCACCATCGCCTCGGATTTGGATGTCGACAGCGTGGTGTTCGGGGGCGGCATCGTGAATGAAAATCAAAGCCGTGAGGTCCGCATCTCAAGCGGCGTGCCGGAGCCCATCAGCATCGTGCCGGGCACGATCATGAATTTTTCGACGCTGACGTGGATTCCGTCCAATGCGACGGCGACATTAACCGCGTTCGATGGTTATCCGGCGCTGAACATTCGCGGCAACGTGGCCAACGGTTTCAGCGCGATCAGCTTGGAAGGCCCCGTGGCGGCTTCAACGGTCAGCGTGCACTCAATCAACACGGCCACCAGCACGATTTTGAATCTGAACGGACAAACATTGACGGCTGACGGATTGATCGTGGGCGCGAACGGAGATAAGGCCGGTACCCTCCGCGTCGGCAGCGGCGTTCTCGGCGTGCGCGGCGATCTGGTCATGCGCAGCTCCAATTCCGTTGTCGACTTGGGAATTTCAACCGGCGTGCGCGTCGGGGGCGACTTTATCTACGGCGGCTCGACCGGCACCTTGATCGCGTCGCAATCGACGGTGACCTTCAACGGTTCCGATCGTCAGATGATCGAGACATTTGGCGCCACGTTCGGCACGATTTATTCGCAGAACGTTTCCACGTCGGGCATCAATTTCGTCAGCTCGTTCACGGCGCAGAATTTCAACGTGACGGGTCTCGGCCAGTCGGCCACGGTCTACTTCGCGGGTGGGGCGGATGTGATCGTGACCGGCGGGTTGAATTTGTCGGGCGCGCCGGGAGCTTATGTGGTTCTGCGTTCGAGTTGGAACGGTGTGGCCGCCCGTTTGGGCGCGCCCATCAATCACACGGTGAATTATGTGGATGTGGAGGATTCGGACGCCTCGGCGGGTTCGCAAGTGGTCGCGTACAACTCGATTAATCGCGGCAACAACACCAACTGGGACTTCGCGGCCCCGGCTGTGTCGACGCTGACGTTTGCGGCCGGCGCCGGACGCCAGATCCTTATTGCATGGCCGGCGCCGGGCGATGATGGCGCGAGTGGTCAATCGCTCACCGGTCAATATCGGATCAACTATGGGACCAATTTGGCTGCGGTGAACGCCGCTTCCACGGCGACCGCGCAGATTGTGATTTCGACGAACGGAGTAACGCCGGGAGTTATCGTCGGCACGAGCGTCGTGAACGTTTCATTCGGTACGACCTACTATTTCAAAATCAACACCGTTGACGACGTGGGACGCTTGTCGGGCTTCTCAGTGACGACGTCGTATTTCCTGCACGACGTTTACGCGCCGGCGCCGGTGGCCGACTTGGTCGCGACGGCGACCAGCAACGAAGGCGAAATTAATTTGAGCTGGACCGCGCCGGATGAAGATATTTTGTTCTCCATTGGCGAAGGGGTCACCTCCTATCAGTTGCGCGCATCGACCACGGGCGTGGCCGCGCTGGCCAATAACACCACGGCTTGGTGGAACCAGGCCACTGTGGTGGCGTCGACGTTGACGCCCGTCGCGGCGGGCTTGTCTGAATCGCTGGCGCTCACCATGCCGGATTACGGCGTGACATATTATTTCGCCATCCGCTCGGTGGATGAAGCAGGCAACGTGTCGGTGATCGATGTAAAAACGGCCACCCCCGGACAGCAAGCGAACGCGTTGGCGCCGGATTTCGTGCCGAACGCGGTGGGCAACTTCCAGGCCACGCCGTCGCAGGCGCAAATCACGATTTCGTGGGCCTCCACCGCGCACAACGATTTCTGGAAATATCAGCTCTATCGTTCGTCGATGTCGGCGGGCACGCTTTCTCTCTATACCGAAGTGACGACGCAGACCACCAGCGCGTATCTCGACGTCGGTTTGGAAACCGGCGTGACCTATTACTACCGCATGTTCACCGTCGACCGCGGCACGCCCACGTATCTGGGCACGCCTCTTTCGAGCGGGACCGCGGTCGTCTCCGCGGTGACCACGGTCCTTCTGCCGAACATCCCGATCGTGATTTCGTCGGAAACGGTCGCTTTGGCCACCACCTCCATTAATTGGTCGTGGACCCATGAAACGCCTCCGGCGGTCAACGGCTACCGCCTGCTTGTGGGCAGCATCAGCGTCTCGGGTGATTTGTCGCCGGCGACCACGTCCTATGTGCAGACGGGTCTTTTGCCGAACCAGCAGGTGATCGGCCGCGTGGAAGCCTTTAACGGCGCCGGCGTGGCGGATTCCGATCCGTTCACCCGCTATAGCTTCGCGAACCCGCCTTCGAGCTCGACGTTTGTGGCGGTCGCGGACAAGTCGATCCAGATTTCATGGGCGGCCAACGGCAATCAGGGCACGCCGCTGTACAGCATTCAATACTCGCTTGATTCTGGTTTTAGCGGCGCAACAAACTTGCAGACGTCGCTAACGAACTTGGTCATCGGCAATCTTTTGCCGGGCCGCGTTTATCACGTGCGCGTGCGCGCGATGAACGGCGATAGCATCCCGTCCGCCTATGACACGACGCTGACCACCACGACGCTCGGCAGCCCGGACGCGGTTTCGCCGGCGACGCCGGGCGGTCTGTGGGCGGAAGTGGTGTCCGTGGCCGGTTCATCGGCGACCATTCGCCTCATGTGGGACCCGGTCATCCGCAACGCCGACGGCTCCAACATCAGCGATTTGGGCGGCTATATCGTTCACGCGGAATCGACGCACTTGCTTGATGAGGGCGGTTGGATCGAACCGGCGGTTATGACCACGACAACGACGATGACGGTGTCCATTAATCCGCCGACGTATATTGCCGTCCGCGCCGCGGACACCAACGGCAATCAGTCCGTGATGTCGGCCATTTTGCGCACCGACAACATGAACCTGATTGTTTTGTCCAACGACCGCCAGAGCCGCATCGAGTTCCCGATGAGCGCGGCCGCGCAGCTGCGCGCCAATTGGGGCCCGAACGAAGGTGTGACACGCTACGTGATGGGCACGGAAGAAGTGTCCGATTACAGCAACAACAACGTCATCAAATCCGTCCGTTTCCGCAGCTATCGCGGCGACACCGCCGAGCCGGTGACCGATTTTGCCTTCGCGAACGCGGACGTGCGTGTGTATCTTTATTACGAAGTGGTCGGCGGACAGGTTGTCCAAGGTTCACCGTCGCGCCTGTCCTACTTCCAGTCGCTTGGGCAGTTCAATACCGCCGCGATCGATGATATCGGCACGCCGGTGCTGGCCGCTAGCGCGGTCACAAATAAGATTTCTCTCTTTTGGAACAACGGCGTGAAATGGGTCAAAGTGGGTGGCTCGGTTGATACGGGTGCCCAGTTTATGAGCTTCCGCACATCGCGCCTGGGAACCTATCAGATTAAAGCGGCCTCGCAACTGGGCGACCTCTCGCTGGTTCAGGTTTACCCGCGCATCATCACGCCGAACGGTGACTTGGCCAACGACGCGGCGATCTTCCAGTTCGGTGAAGGCGATTTGGCGGGCCGCGCGCTGACCGGCGAGATATTCGACATCAACGGCATCAAGATCGCGACGCTTCGCCCAGGGCCGGATCCGGATTCCACCTTGATGTGGGACGGCAAGACCGACAGCGGCAGCGTGGTCCCGTCCGGCATCTACATCTATCAGATCGACGTCGCCGGCGAACGCGCCAGCGGCACGGTGGTCGTCGCTAGATAATTCCTCCCCGTGCTTTACAACGGGGAGGCTAGGAGGGGTATTAACAAGAGGTTCCTATAAATGCTTTAAGACAATTTCCAGAACAGCTTCTGTATTGGTCAATACCTCGTTATTCCAAAATCTCAGTACCTTGTAGCCTTGCGCGCTCAACCAGGCCGTTCGCTGGGTATCATAGTCCACTTGTATTGCATGCTGGCCTCCATCAATTTCGACAATTAGTTTTTTTGTTAGGCAAACAAAGTCAACGATATAGTGTCCCATCGGATGTTCCCGCCGGAATTTAAATCCTTTTAGTTGCTTGTTACGCAGGTAATACCAAAGGGTCAGTTGAGCTTTGGAAGGGGAAAGCCGCAGTTGGCGTGCATACTGATGATGAAGCATGAAACCTCCTGATGATCAGGAGGGGAAGATCGCTAAATTGAAGGTAAATTGAGATTAATTAATTTTTTAAGGAGTGCCCACTTTAACCCCTCCTAGCCTCCCCACTGGGAAACGTGGGGAGGAATACGCGCCAGCGGCACCGTGGTCGTCGCCCGATAAAAGACAATTAATAACTGGAGTATCAATTTGGAATTATTATAAGGTTCTCCCAGTTGCAAAAAACCTAACAGGGGGAATCAATGAGAAAGATTGCATTTCTTGCTGCTGTTGCTGCACTGCTAACCGCTTCGCCTTCCTACGCTACAATGAAATTCGATATCGGCACCGGCTTCAATTTTTTCGGTGATAGCCGTGTTGAAGGTCAAAACCGCCACATTGGTGTTAGTTTCGATGTTACCGATACGGTTGATGCTGGCTTCTTCGTTGACCGCGCTGATCTTCAGCTAACGGGCGATGTGGGCGCGACGCCGCCGAACACCACCAAAATTAATTACGACGCCATGGGTATTCGCTTGAACAAATCCTTCTCGTCGTGGTTGAGCGCAGGCATTGATATGGGGTCTGCGAAGATTCAGCAAGGTGCGACGACCGGCTTTGCCGCCACCGCTGCCTTGAACCAAACCAAACCGTTTGTCGGTTTAAACATCAACGCCAAACAGGAAATGGTGATCAAGGACAAGTTTACGACCAGTGTCAACCTTGGCTTGGGCTACCGCATCTTGGACTTGAACGACGTTGCCCTCACGGGTGCACCGGCTGGCGAGTCCACCTTGGATGATTTGAATTCTTTCATTGTGAGTTTGGGTTTCGGGATTGGGTTCTAAACAGCCATATAAGACCGGAGGTCTTCTGTGAAAAAATATATTGCTGCCTTCGCTTTGGCTGTTGTGGTTTCACTAACCACTGCGGCTCAGGCCGGGGTTAATTTCGACGCGTCGCACGCGTTCCAAATCTTCAACGACGACCGTTGGGAAGGCTCCAATCGGCATTTCGGGTTCATGTTTGATTTGAGCTCGGACCTTCAAGCCGGCTTTTTCTTTGAAGAAGCCAATTGGGATTGGAGTGCTGATGTCGGTCAGGCTAGCCCCAACTTCGTTCATACATCAGGCAATCTGAGCGGTATTCGCTTCATGAAAGCGTTTAATAAATACGTTTCAGGTGGCCTCGACTTGGGCACGGCGAGAATCTCTGTGCAGACAGCCGGCGGAACCACTGCGACAACAGGCGCCGCCGCGCCGCTGAACCAGAACAAGCCGTTTGTGGACATCTTGGCGCGCTTCGGCTACTCCGTCGAAGGACAACGAGCCAATACGGGCGTCCATGCGGACATCGGATATCGCATTTTGGATATCAATGATGTAACGGGTGCGGGTGTTTTGGGTGCTGCAGGGGAACGTTCTCTTGAAGACTTAAACAGTCTGTTGATCGGGCTGGGTGTCTCCATCGGATTCTAACGACTTCTTGTTTCACCCCTAAAAGGCCCCCGGCACCCATAGTGTGCCGGGGGTTTTTTATTAAGATACCTCCATCATGCCCACGCTTAACGTCGGTCCATGCGCCAAGCGATCCTTCGCCCTTGAACCTCTCGACGATCCCGCTCTGCCCGATAAAGAATTAAACCGTCTTCTATCCTTCATCGACGTGCTCAGCCATTGGACCGGCGGCAATGAAATTGTCCTGAATTTTCTGGAAGCCGCCTCGGTGCGCTGGCTGCCCGGAGACACGATCACCTTTCTGGACGTGGGCTGCATGAGCGGGGACTTGGCGCGCTCAATCGTCGATTGGGGGCGTTTCAAAAAAGTAAACCTGCGCGTTTTGTCCATCGACAACAATCCTCGTTTTCTCGAATTTGCGAAAGCGCATTCGATCGGCTATCCGGAAATCACCTATGACATGCGCCGCTTGGACGATTCGGTTTTCCTGCAGGCGCAGCAGTTCGATTATGTGGTCACGTCGTTGGCCCTGCACCGCGAATCATGGGCCGACGCGCGGTTGATGATGAAGAAAATAAATTTCTTGGCCAAGCGCGGCGTTTTGATTTCGGACTGGCTGCGCGACGTGCGCGCGCTCTTATGGGTGGGGTTGTTTTCCTGCTTCACGCGCAATGAATTTACGCGTCTTGAGATGAACACCGCGATTAAGAAAGGATTTACGACGACGGAAGTGCGGAAAATGGCCGATGATTGCGGACTAAGCTACGCGAACCTGCACAAAAATTTCGGGTATCGTTTTTCACTGGCGGGGGAGCGGGCGCTGGTGATGGCGCCGCAGCTCGTTCCCACGGTCGCCCGGCTGGCCACGTGATCGTTTTGTTTGACACATCTTCTCGATCCCTTTACAATACCCGCATGAAAAATACCGTCCGTCTATTTGTCGTTGCCGTTTTTATCATCGCCTGCAGCGCCGTGATCAGCGAGGCCGTGGTGCCGCGCCGCATTAACTTCCAAGGAAAGCTGCTTGATAAAAACAAGAACCCGCGCAACGGGACCTTTGACCTGACGTTTAGTATTTGGGATTCCGGCCCGGCCACGTCCGGCGGAACCATGCTGTGGTCGGAGACGCAAAGCGGCGTTTCCGTGACAAACGGCGTCTTGTCGGTCCAGTTGGGCGCCGTGAATCCCATTTACAACACGGTCTTTGCCGGGAGCACGGCCTACCTGCAGATTCAGGTTGATTCCGAAGTGAGCGGTGCGCGCCAGCGCCTGATGACCACGCCATACGCGTTTCGCGCGCGCGTGGCGGACAGTTTGGCCGCGGGCAGCACCGAATACATTCAGAACCGCGCAACCTATCAGGGCGACTCCTCTTTTTACGTGTCGAGCGGCACGATCGACACGACGCTTGTGGTCGGCGGGAAAATCCAAGCGGGAGCGTCGTCGGTGGAGATCACCACTGAAGACGGCTATTTGGACGCCGCGATGCTGGAAGGGGCCGTTCCCAGCGCCAATTTATCCGGCACCTATGCGCAGAAGGTGACGTTCAGCAGCAACACCAACGTTTTTGTCGGCGACGGCGCGGGCCTGAAAAATGTGACCGCCGCGACGCTGGCGGCCGGGAGCACCAATTACGTCCAAATCCGGAACACATTGCAAAGCGGTGCGACATTTTATGTCTCCAGCGCGACCGTGCAGAGCGGCTTTAGCGCGCGCGGCACCGTTGAGTTGGGCACAGCGGGCGGGTCGACGGTTACGGTGCGCAGTGATCTCTCCATTGGCGGCGACGTGCGCGTCAACGGCAACGATTTGTTGGATTCGGCGGGAACGTCGCGGATTAAGCTGGGTTCGCAGGTGGCGATCAACGGCAGTGTTTCCGCTCCGTCCGGGCAGACGGGCGTTTTCTTCAGCACGTCGATTGTGTTTGTGGGATCGGTGAACGGCGACAACTATATTGCCTATCCGTTTACGGCGGCCACAGCCATCGGCGACCGTGATTTAGTGACCATCAGCGGGGCCAACACCGTGGGAACCACGACGACGAGCAACGACACGTCCGTTTTGGGAATAGCGGTGAGCTCCGCGGGTATCGGCGATACGGTTTATGTGGCATTGACGGGTGTTGTTACTGGAGTAGTGGCAAACGGGACGATTACGGCAGGCGGCGCCAACCGGATTTGTGCAGCGCCATCGGCGGGACGGGTGCAGACCTGTTCGGCCAATAATGCATGTGTCGGACGGCCGCTGACCGGGGCCACGGCGGGGCAAACGTTAACGGTAATTTTGTGGAGTGGCCGGTAGTTAAGAAGTCTGTCCTACAAAACCAGTTCTTTTAAGTCTTCGTCGCTGCCCGTAAACGGTTTCTTCAGGCGCGTCTTCGCGCTGTCGTGCGAACCCCAACGGCGCGTCTGCGTCAAAACTTCCTTATATGCTTTCACCGCGCCGTCGCGGTCCTTTTGGGCGTCGCGCGTATAGCCGTAAAACAGAAGGCCCCAGGTGCGCCACGGGTTTTTGGGGTCTTGGGAATCCGCCGCGTTCTTGAAATGTTTCTCCGCTTCCGTCCACTCCTTCGATTTTAAATGCGTCATGCCGAGAGCGAAGCCGCCGGGAACCGCCGCGCTGGCGTCGTACATACCGTCTTTTAGTTTCTCCTGAAACACAAGCGCTTCGCGGCGGAGATTGTCCGGCTGGTTGGAGTTGTACAGCGCGATAAGATGAACCATGTGGATGAAATAGCTTTTGGGGTAGTCTTGGCGCAGGCTTTCCAGGAAGGGCAGTCCTTTTTCAAATTCTTTTTCATTCGCGTATATGTCGACGAGGAAAAGCGTTGACGCAGGGCGCGAATAGGTGCCATTGGTGGCCGCAACGCGCAGTTCTTCAATGCCGATCTGCGGGTTTCCGCCCATGCCTAAAAACGCCAAAACGCGCACGAATGACGGCAGCGTCGCCACGTAGTAATCAAAAATTCCTTTGCCCATGTTGGCGTCGAGCATTTGCGGATTAATCTCCAGCGCTTTCACCAAATGCTTGTACGCTTTCTTTCCCTTGAAGTATGCGCCGCTCCATTCACGGTTGGCGGCCTGCCAGCGGCCGAGGAGCCCCAGCGCGCCGCCGAGGGTTAAATGCGCTTCCCCGGTGGTGTCGCCTTTTTTAATTTTCGCTTCCGAAACGTCGATGCAATGTTTTACCGCGTCCAAAAACGGTTTGCTGGCTTCGGGGTCGGTTTCGAGAACGGACGTGGTGATCTTCCACCAGGTGGCGGAGGCAATACCGAAAGCGACCATCGGGTGATCGGCTTCGTGCTCTTTGACGCTTTCAAAAATCCGCAGGGATTTATCGAAATCGAAGTTGTACAGCTCATGCAAGCCGGCTTGGATGGTTTTGTCCAAATCCGCGGAAATTTTATACGGATTATCATCGGCCCAGCTAAAGCTGTGCAGCGCCGATAGGAGTGCGATGGCCAATAATTTTTTCATGAGCTCATTTTAAAAGGAACCAAACGATCACGCCAGCCAAAAGGAGCCGGTAAACCACAAACGGCGCGAACGACCTACTCCTTACGTATGAGACCAGGAATTTGATGGCTAAAAATCCGGAAATGGCCGATGAGATAACGCCGGCGATGATGGCCGGGTTAGCGATGTTGTCCAGAAGATAGCCGCTTTCGAGAATGCCGGCGCCGAGCGTCACCGGGATCGACATTAAAAAGGACAGTCGGACCGCGGCGGAACGGTTTAGGCCAAATAGAAGCGCGGCCGTAATGGTGATTCCGGAGCGCGAAACCCCTGGCACCAGGGCCGCCGCTTGAAAGCAGCCCACTGCCAGCGCCTGCATCCAGGACAGGGTTTCGAAAGGCCGGCCGTCGCGCCGGGTGCGATCCGCATAATAAAGGAGGAGTCCCACGCCGGAAAGAGTGCCCGCTGTAATCCACGGGGAGCGGAAATGCTCCTCCGCTAAATCCTTCACCAAGACCCCGATAACCACCGCCGGAACCGTTGCCAGCGCGATTTTCCAAGGCAAGCTATCACGTCTTAGGCCGCGCACGAGTTCCAGGCAGTCGTGCCGGTAGTAAATCACCACGCCCAAAAGCGTCCCCCAATGCAGCGCCACGTCGAACGAAAGGCCGGGGGTATCCCAGCCCAAAAACCAGGGAATTAATAGGAGGTGCGCGGAGCTCGAAATAGGGAGGAACTCGGTGATTCCTTGAACCACGCCCATTACGATGGCTTGAGAGACCGTCATAAACCCATAGTACAAAAAGGCCCTAAAACAGGTCGAAAAATAGGGGCGATTTTGGGCTACTTTGGCCGTATCGGTGCATCTATTCAGGCATGATGCATGTCACCTTTACATCGATGGAAAAACCCGGGAAACTGGTAGAGATGATAAACCCGAGACAAAAATTGGGCATGTCGCTCCTCGCCATTCTTCTTATGTCGGGAGCGTCGAGCGTGCAGGCGGCAGGGGCGTCAGGTGGGCTGACGCTCATTGAGGCCGCAGGCGCTCGGGCGGCCTCATTGGGCGAGGCTTACAGCGCCGTTTCCGACGATATTTCCGCCGCATCCTATAATCCGTCGTCGCTGCACACGCTAAAAAGCGGCCAGGCCTCTTTCCTTTATCAGAAGGGATTGGCCGAAGACGCCTATGGACAATTTTTGATCGGTTCACCGATGAAACGCGGCAGCGTGGGTTTATCGGTCGGTTATTACAACGCCGGAACGCTTGAGCTTTATGACGGAACCACCTCCCGCGAAGTGAACGCGCAGCGCGATTTGGCCGTCGGCATGACCTACGCCAATAGCGTGGGCCCGGTCGCGATCGGCGTCACCGGCAAATATTTGTCCTCGCAATTGATTGAGTCGGCCAAGGCCACCGCGTTCGCCGGCGATTTCGGCTTGAGCATGCCGGTCAGCTCGCGTGTGCGCATCGGCGGCGCTGTGCAGAACATCGGCACGCAGCTTAAATTTGTCAGCGAAGGCGACGATTTGCCCCGCATCGCCCGCGGCGGCATGGCCCTTTCATTTTTGTCGAACCGCTCGGCGACCTTGATGATGGACGCCGTGTATCACATGAACGAGCAGGAATTTCGTCCGGCCGCCGGTCTGGAAGTCGCCTTCGGGCTCTTGTCCATCCGCGCCGGTTACAAAGGCGGCCGCGACAACAGTGAACTCTCGATCGGTACGGGCATCATGCTCGGCAAATCGAGCTTGGATTATTCCTTTGGCATGATGGATGGTTTGGATTCGCGCCATCGCGTGAGCTTGTCCATGCGCTTCAGCGGCGTGTCCGCTCCCGCGCCGTTCGTTCGTGTCGACCCGGCCCCGAAAGCCACCGTGGTTGCCGCAAAGGCCGTCAAAGAGAAAAAGAAAGAGAAGAAAGTCGTCGCGAAAGTTTTTGAAGTGAAGAAAGAAGATAATGTTGAACAGGCGGGTGTCGCGCGCCACTCCTTGGCCAGCCTCGACAAGAAGCCCGCGGTTCGCCGCGCGAGCAAAGTGTACGTGGTCAAAGCGGGCGACACGCTCGCCAAAATAGCCGCTAAACAATACGGCACCAAGACCCAAGCCAGCCGCATTTTCGCCGCCAACAAGCACTTGATGGAAGATCCCAACGACCTCACGGTCGGCCAAAAAATCGTCCTGCCTTAAAGTTTATCCAGCCAGTTGTTTTCCGTCGGGTGCGGTGTTATCCTCTTATTACCGCTATGAACCTCTCTCATCGCATTATCGACAGCGTGTCGCATGTCCTGTTGGGCAAGCCCGAAACGGTCCGTTTGGCGGTCAGTTGTTTCCTCGCCGAGGGCCACCTGTTGATCGACGATATTCCGGGCGTCGGCAAAACGACGCTTGCTCTCGCCTTGGCCAAGGCCATCGGCTGTGAGTTCCAGCGCATTCAATTCACCAGCGATCTTCTTCCATCGGACGTGCTCGGCGTTTCGATTTTTAATCAGAAAACCCAAGGCTTCGATTTTAAATCGGGCCCCGTGTTCCACAACGTCGTGCTGGCGGATGAAATCAACCGCGCTTCGCCGAAAACGCAGAGCGCGCTGCTCGAATGCATGCAGGAAGGCCAGGTGTCGATCGACAACGTGACGCACCCGCTGCCCAAACCGTTTTTTGTCATCGCCACGCAGAACCCGCACGAACATCACGGCACGTTCCCGCTGCCGGAATCCCAGCTTGACCGTTTTATGATGAAGTTGTCGCTCGGCTATCCGAGCGTCGACGATGAAACCGCCATACTGCGGGAAGACAGCCGCCACTCGCGCTTGTCGCAAGGCAGCGCCATCGCCAATCCGGCGGACGTGATCAAGGAATTTGAAGCGGTCCGCGCCGTCAACATGGATGCGAGCCTGGACCGCTACATCGTGGAACTCGCGCGCCGCACACGCGAATCCGAGGTGATCGATTTGGGCCTCTCTCCGCGCGGCACGATCGCCTTGCGCCGCGCCGCCCAAGCCTACGCCCGCACCAGCGACCGCGATTACGTGACGCCCGACGACATCAAGAAAGTGGCCGTGGCCGTGATTGCGCACCGCGTGCGCTTGAAGGGCGGGCATTACAACGGCAACGCGGGCCGCGTCGCGGACACGATCGTCCATGAAATTCTGGACCAAGTTCCGATCCCGGCTTAAACCGAAGCGCCCCTTTAAACTCACGCCCGGCGGCTGGGTGTTCATCCTGTACACCATCGGCGTCGGCGCTGGCGCGATCAACACCGGCAACAACCTCCTCTACCTTATCTTCGGGCTTTTTCTCGGCTTCATAATCGCTTCAGGCGTTCTCTCGGACGCCGACTTGTGGCGCTTGGACGTGGCGTGGCATTTTCCGCAGGCAGCGCAGGCACGCCAGCCGTGTTCGATTCCGCTGTCAATTACCAACCGCAAAAGCTGGCTGCCCTCGGTGTCGGTGACCGTTCATGTGGAAGGTGCGTTGAACGGCGAAGCCGCTTCTCCTGCGGTGTTCGTGCCGTCCGTCTTGCCGCATGAGACGATCGCGCGCGATGCGATATTTATTCCCGCACGCCGCGGGCGCTTCACCCTGAAGCATATTCAGCTCACCACCAAATTTCCATTCGGGCTTCTGAAGAAAGTGTGGACACCATATTCCCCTCCCCCTACCCCCTCCCTCAAGGGGAGGGGAAATAATGACGGCCCTGGTTTTTACGTGTATCCCGCGCTCGTCGAACTCACGGAAGCTGATTACGCGGGTTTTATCGCGGGCAACGAGGAGATGGCGTCCTCCGAACGGCGCGGGGAAGGGACCACCATCAGCGGTGTGCGCGAATTCGCGCCGGAAGACAGCGCCAAGCGCATTCATTGGAAATCGAGCGCCAAACACAATACGTTGCTCGTGCGCGAAACCGATCTGGATAAAAAACGCGACGTGGAAATTTACTGGCCGAAAGGGTCGCCGCTTCCCATGGAGGAGGAATTCGTGGAATTTACCGCGTCGCTCATTTGGGGCTTTAACGCGCGCGGGCACGGCGTGCGCTTCCTGATTGAAAATCAAACCCCGGTGGTCGAGGCGATGAATTATTTGTCCGTCGTGGACGTCATTAACCCGGCGGGCGGGGACGCCGCGGTGTTCTTGGGGACCGGCAAGCGCGCGGCCTACGCCGACTTGGCCGATCGCATCAACGCGCTGGGAGCGTATCAACAGTGGAAAAAAAGAAAATAATCGCGCCGGCGCGTTTGGTTATGTCGACGCGCATTTTGAGCGCGATCGGCGCGCTGTCGCTCGCGCTCACCAACGAACTGCAGCTGTACACGCTCGCGATTTACGTGGCCCTGTTTTTTCTCGGTCTCCGTATCGCACGGCATGAACGGCTCGTGCGCCTGGCTGGTTTCGCCCAGCCGTTTTTCGCCTTGGGCGTGTTTGCACTGGCGATCGTCGACTATCTGTATCTCTCTGAATCCTTCCTGCTCGCGGTGGCGCACTTTCTTTTGCTGATTCAGGCGCTGCGCCTGCTGGCGCTCGTCAGCGTGCGCGACAACATCGGCAGCGTAATGCTTTCGTCGCTGATGATCCTTTCGGCGAGCACGCTTTCCGTCGATTGGACGTTTTTCCTAACGCTGATTTTATTTTTGCCGACGGTTATTTGGACGGTCGTGTGGGCGAATATTTTTTCCGAATATCAGGAGGTTGGTGTGGCGGGAGCGTTGGAGATGCGTTCCGGCGTGTGGCGGCGCGTGGTGCCGGCGGTAAAGA
>CAZCJA010000034.1:0-23839 GCA_964499015.1 uncultured Elusimicrobia bacterium | reverse complement strand
ATAATAGCCCGTTATCTCGTTATTTATGTCGGTAAAATAAATTTTCGAATAAGGAGGTTGGCCGCCGACGCGGGAAATATCGAGCGTTGAAGATTGGGCTTGCCGCACGCGTTTGGTTATCAAGCCCAGGACGTCTCGACCGTCCCGCTGAAGTTCCACGCGGGCGTTGTTCAAAAAGAGAAAACGACGGATCTGTATAAACAGTTTTGGCGTAATGAGCGCGACGGTTGCGATAATGGCGGTGACGATCATCATTTCCATGAGCGTCCAGCCGCGTTTGTTGAAGGGGAATTTTTTTACCACGAGAAATTAACTCCGCTGGTTGTCGCCCCTGCCGTGACGCTCACGTTTGTGACCGAACGTGTTGCGACAATAACATTGGTGCCGCTGAACTGTGTGTAATATGCATAAAGATTATAAGGCACGGTGCTGCCATAAACGTCGAGCGCGTATGTACCGTCCTCGTAACTGTTGGTGGTGTAATAACCTTCGCTGGTAAGCGAAGCGGAGTTCAGCGTTGGGGGCGCCGTAATTGTGGCTGTTGAGCACACAATTAAGACGCCCGAACGAATGGGGGAACTGCTTATGGAAACGTTGCCACGGACTGTGCCAAACGTGCCGGTGACCGTGAAGGTGCCCACAAACGTCATTACGCCGGCGGTAACGGTGGATGTGATCGTCGAGGGGGTCGCCACTTCGCCCGACCCTAAGATAGGTTCAACCGTATAATAACCTGTACTCAAATTGGTGAGAGTGTAATAGCCGCCAGACCCAGAGACTTCCTGGTCTCGTGCCACGTCATCGTTGTCAAATGCGATGACGGAGATGCCGGGGAGGGCGTTCGTTCCGTCACGGGTAATAAAGCCGCGTAAACGCCCGCCTTCCGTAAGCGTAAAATTGACGTCAGATGTTATGCGGCCAAGCGCTACGCTAACGGTGTGTGAGGTCATTGATACGTAGTTGCTAACCACGTTGTTGGGGTTGGCTTTGATATCGTAGGTGCCCACCGGCATTCCCAGCAAATAAACCCCGTTGGATGTGTTGGCCGTCGTTGTGTAACCGGATGATTCGATGGTAATCGCCGGGCTTATCGCGCTGCCATAACCATTTTTAACCCAGCCGCTGATATATCCTCCAGTCGCAGACTCGTTAAGCACCGCCGACGCGTAGCCTCCGCGCGGCCACGATGAAACAGTAACGGCGTTCGGCGCATACGTCGTTGTATTCGCGGTGACAATAACTGTTGAAATATCGAGAGTTAAATTGGAACTGGAAAGGACAAGGGTCCAGGTGCCCGTCGCGACTTTCGGCAGCATAAATTCCGCGAACGGCGGGTTGCCGGTCAAATAGGCGTTCGTCACTTGCGATAAGCCATCAGAAGCCGTTACGTATGCTCCGAAGGCGGGCGTGCCGGAGATAACGGGATTTGTGTCGGTTGTATTTCGTGGTGGAACGCTGATCGAAACGAAGGCCAGAAAGTCGGTGTTATTGTCGTCGGTGTCATACGCGCGGCCGATATCGTTCAAAATTGTGGAATCCGTACTGGTTCGGCGGACAAATTGCTGTTGATCTTGAAAGCCGGGAGGATAGTTGAACGGATTTCCTTCGTCACCGGGAGGATTGTTGCCCAGCGCACTCCATCCCACCACATCAATATCATCAAGCGTCGTTTGCCACAATATTCCGACGGTGTCGGCGTTGCCACCGCTTTGGCCGCAGGAATCCGCAACGGCGGTACGAATGAGATCGGGAAAGCCTGCGTTAGAATTCCTGAAAACGGCGTCCGCCGTTCGAGTCAGGCCGCCTGCTGTGATCGTTTGGGTGTTTGCGAAAAGAAAATAAGAGTAGGGATTTACCGTGCCGGAAGTAAAGTCGACATTTATGACCGTTGGGCCGAAATCCCCGTAGCGCGCGTAAGCGGGCACAATATTTCCGTCAATCGTCCAGGTATAGGTCGTCGGATTAAACACCTCAATCCATTCTTGACAAAAACCGTTTGTGGCTTGCGAGCTGGCCACGACTTGGCTGATCACCAGATGGTCGTTGATCCACACCGAGCCGCGAACGGTTCCCGATCCCATCGCGATGAGCGAAAAATTTTGCGTTATGGACTGATTTGCGGCGATGGATACATAGGTGAATTGAGGGAAATAACTATCGGCGATGGCGTTCATTAAATAGCTGCCCGGCGATAGGTTAACGGTGTAGGCGCCGTTGGCGTCCGTCGTGTCTGAGTAGCCGACGTTTTCAGCGATGGTCACGTTCGCGCCTGAAATGGGCGTTCCTGTTCCTTGTTGCGAGACGATTCCGGAGAAAATTGAGTTGGTCATCGTTGTGTCGATGTTTGACACGATATTGCGGATCTGCGTTTTTTTTGTCGTAGCGCCTTGCAGCCAGGACACTGAAACAGTGATGGCTTTAAGCCCGGTGTCCGCCATGCCGCCGATATCGTCGAGGCTCCCGCTGATTTCATCGATGACCTGCACATGCGTATACCGCGTAAAGCGAATGGAACCTTCGGTGATGTTTTCAGGCGGATAGTAACCGGTGTCATATGTAATTCCATCGGTGTTTGTTAGTGCGGATGTGGTGACCAGGATGCGATGGAATGATTTTTGCTTCAAAATCTGGATTTGCTCTTGGGCGAGGTTGGCGGCAAGTGTTTTGGCCTTGGAAACTTGGACGCCTTTGGAGATGCTGGCGAAGGTTCCGACCAGGGAAATGGCAATTACACTGATTAATGTAACGGCAACGAGCAGCTCAACCAGTGTGGTGCCTGAATTCAAGCGCCGCGCCTGGCCAATTTTCTCGGTATATGATCTACTGAAGTTCATTAATATAACTATAGCTTGAGTACGCATGTTAAGCATTAGGATTCAATGTGACTTTTGTATTACATATATCGAGCAACGCATTTACCCAAGCCCATGGAAACTAACAAAAAAACAGCAGGGTTTACACTTGTCGAACTGATGATTGTGGTTGCGGTTCTAGGCATTTTAGCCGCAGCGGGCATCATGAAGTACGGCAACATGCTGCGCAAGTCGCGCGAAGCCAACGCCAGGGGCAGTTTGGGGGCCTTGCGCTCCGCTTTGAGCATTTATTATTCGGACAACGAGGGGAATTATCCGTCCGGTACGGCGGGCGATAATCAGCCGACGCTCAGCGACGCCCTAATAGATAAGTATTTAAAAGAAATGCCCACAGTGATCGTCTATCCGCACCATAGCGCAGCAAACACGGTTGATAATGTTGATAACGCCGATTTTTCCAGCGGCGATAACGGCGAATGGACGTACGTGGCCAACCCGAATAGTCTCGGTTTTGGCATCGTCGCCATCGAATGCACGCACACCGACACCAAAAATTTGGTCTGGACGAGTTACTAGCCAATCCTTAAATGCCACAACCGGGTTTTTTCATCACCTTCGAAGGCACCGACGGCACCGGTAAATCCACCCAATCGAAATCGCTGCGCTCGTGGCTCATTAAAAAGGGCAAACGCGTCGTCCTGACGCGGGAACCCGGCGGCGGGCGCCTCGCTGAAAAAATCCGCAAAATCCTGCTCGATCCGGCGCTGCGTATGGACGGAATGACCGAACTCTTCCTCTATGAAGCGGCGCGCCGCGATCACGTTGAGCAGATTGTCGCGCCCGCGCTCAAGCAGGGGAAATGGGTGGTTTGCGACCGCTTCACCGACGCCACGTACGCGTATCAGGGCGCGGCACGCGGGCTGCCGTTCAACGACATCGCCACGCTGAACCATTTGGCGACCGGCGGCATCAAACCGAATTTGACGATCTGGCTCGATTTACCGGCCAAACACGGGTTCGCCCGCGCCGGCGCGCGCAAAAGCGGCCACGACCGCATCGAAAAAGAAGGCCTGCGGTTTCAGCAGAAGGTGCGCAGCGGCTATCAGCGCATCGCTCGCTCGGAGCCTCGCCGTTTCCGCCGGATCGCGGTTCAGAATACGGTCGAAAAAACGCAGGACATGATCCGCCAATTGGTAAAACGATTTTTATGAGCATCATCGGCCACAAAGACATTGTGAACTATCTGGAAAAGGGCGCGGAGCAGAACCGGCTGAGCCCGAGTTTGCTGTTTGCGGGTCCGGAAGGGGTGGGGAAAAAGCGCGTGGCGCATCATGCGGCCTCGCTGCTCAAATGCGATACCCTCACGGATTTTTTGCTGGTCGACAAAACCTTTCAGGCGTCACTGCTCAAGGAAAAACCGGAAAGCCAGAACACCATCAAGATTGAAAGCGTGCGCCACATCGACCATTTCCTGCGGCTGCGCGCCGCCAACGGGTCATGCCGTGTTTGCGTCATTGAAAACGCCGATAAAATGACCGAAGAAGCCGCCAACGCGCTGCTCAAAGTTCTGGAAGAGCCGCCGGCGCGCACGCAGATCATCCTGCTCGCCGTTTTTGAACGCAACATGCTGCCCACCATTTTGTCGCGCTGCGCGGTCCTGCGCTTCAAACCCTTGCCGAACGCCGAAATTGCCAAGTGGCTGGTTAAAGAGAAAGGCGTTTTTATCGATGAGGCCGAAAAAATAGCGGCGCGCTGCGACGGGTCGTTCAGCCGCGCGCTTAAACTGCTGGACGCGCCAGAAATGGTCAGTTTGGATGGTGTGGACGTTGATGAGTTTTTTGCGTCGCTCGCGGAACCGTCGTGGCGTAAGGAAGGCCGCGCCCGCGCCACCGAAGTGGTGCTGCGGCTGACCGAGGACGCGCAAGCGCGGCTCGAGAAGGGCGACTTGGCGCAGGCCGAATCGCTCAAGGCGTTGTTCCAGGCACGCCGCCAATTGGACCGCTATAGCCCGCCGAAACTGGTGCTGGAAAATCTCTTTGTGAAACTGAAACCGGTGTTTAAATGAAAAAGTTTTATGTGACCACGCCGCTTTACTACGTGAACGACGTGCCGCACATCGGCCACGCCTACACGACCATCGCGGCGGATGTGCTCGCGCGCTGGAAGCGGCTGCGCGGAGAGGATGTTTTCTTTCTCACGGGCACGGACGAACATGGTGCCAAAATCGCCCAGGCCGCGGAAACGGCGGGCGTAACTCCTGCGGCATTCGTGGAAAATGTGGCGGGGAGTTTTCGCTCCTTGTGGCAGCGCCTGCTCATCACCAACGACGATTTCATCCGCACCGCCGAAGAGCGCCACAAAAAAGTGGTCCAAGAGGTTTTTGAAAAACTCAAAGCGTCCGGCGATATTTACAAAGGCACGTATGAAGATTGGTACTGCATTCACGACGAGGCGTATTTCTCCGATGGCGAAGTCGTCGATGCGAAGTGCCCCACATGCGGACGCCCGATTCAGAAGCTGAAAGAAGAGAGCTATTTCTTCAAGCTGTCCAAATACGAACAGCCGCTGCTCGATCACTTTGCCAAACACCCCGAATTTCTTTCGCCGCCGCACCGCGCCAACGAAATCATCAACTTCGTGAAATCGGGGCTGCGCGACCTGTCGGTGTCGCGCACGCGCGTCAAATGGGGCGTGCAAATTCCGTCCGACCTGAGCCACACCGTTTACGTTTGGTTTGACGCGCTTTTGAACTACATCTCCGCGGTGAAGACCGACCCGAACATCTGGCCGGCCGACGTGCATTTGGTGGGCAAAGAGATTTTCCGCTTTCACACGGTGATTTGGCCGGCGATGCTGCTCGCGCTGAAACTGCCGCTGCCGAAAAAAGTGTACGCGCACGGTTGGTGGACGGTGGAGGGGACCAAAATGTCGAAATCCCTCGGCAACGTGGTCGACCCGCACAAAATGGCCGACATTTACGGTGTGGACGCATTCCGCTATTTTCTCTTTCGCGAGGTGCCGTTCGGCGCCGATGGCGATTTTTCCGAGAAAGCGCTGCTGAACCGGTTCAACTCGGAGCTGGCCAACAATTTGGGCAATCTTCTGCAGCGCACCACGACGATCTTGGTGAAAAATATGGAAGGAAAAATCACCAATATCTCTGAGAAGAGCGAGCTAATGTCGGATGCCGGGGCATTCTTTGCCGATTTGGACAAGAAATACGCCGACCTGGCGCTGGGAGACGTGCTGGAAACGGTTTACGCCCTGATGATTAAAACCAATAAGTACATAGATGAAAAAGCGCCCTGGAAATTGGGCCCCGAGCGGGCCGCTGAAATTTCCTCCATTATTATTCAATGCCTGTACGTGGTGAAGGCGTTGGCCATCGCCCTGTATCCGTTCATGCCGACCAAAGCCGAAGAGATATGGAAGCGCATCGGTGAGAAAGGGCCGATCAGTTGCCCGCCGACACTCAAAGATCTGAGCTTCGCCGCCGGACAAACGGTGGCAAAGGGCGACCCGCTGTTCATGCGCATCGGGACGAAAAAATAATTTGACCCTTGCGGACGGCATGGAACTCGTGAATATTTAACTCACTATGGCGAAAGGAAAAATATTAATTGTTGATGACGACGCGGCGATCTGCGAGACGATGGCGGATCTGCTGGATCTGAAGAATTACAGCATCCAGATTGCGTCGAACGGCGTGGACGGATTGAAAATTTGCGCTCAGGAGCCGATCGATTTGGTGATTTTGGATTTGAACATGCCCCGGATGGACGGCTACATGTTCATGGAACATCTGAACAAGCGCCGCCAGGCGGATGCCCGCACGGATACGCCGCCGAAGATTTTGGTTCTGACCGCGGTGAACAAGAACACGGATTTGGGGTTGGCCACCAACTTGGGCGCGTCCAAATTTATGAACAAGCCCTTTAAGACCAGCGAATTTATTGAAACCGTCAGCGAGCTCATGGGGGAGTAATACCCCCACGAGCCCGTAACGAAAAGCCTACTTCTTCGAAACGCCTTCCACTTCCAGCAAAACCTCCACGTCTTCTCCGAGCATAACTCCGCCTGTATCAAGAACCGTGTTGTAGGTCATGCCGAAGTCTTTGCGGTTGATTTTGCCTTTGGCCGAGAAGCCCACCCGGGTTCCGCCCCACGGGTCTTTGGCCACGCCGCCAACTTCAACGGTCAAGGTGACCGGCTTGGTCACGCCGAGCATGGTGAAATCGCCCGTGAGTTTGATCGAGCCGTCCGATTGCGGTTCGGCTTTGGTGCTTTTGAAGGTGATTTGGGGGTGCTTCTCCACGTTGAAGAAGTCGGGGCTTCTCAAGTGGTCGTCGCGTTTCTGGTTGGCAGTGTTGATGCTCGCGGTTTCGATGGTGGCCTCGGCTTTCATGTCCGCGGGCTTTTTCTCATCGAACGTCACTTTGCCGGAAAATTTGTCGAACTGTCCGCCCGTCTTGGCAACGAAATGGCGGATTTTGAAGCCCACCTGGCTGTGGACGGTGTCAATGTCGTATGTCGCGGCCCAGCCCATATTCGCGCTGAGCAGGACAAGAGCCAAAAGGCCCGTTTGTTTAATGTATTTCACGTTGATTCCTCCTATTGTTTTTGATGGATCGCTTTTATACCAAAGTACGGCTTACAACGTGCGGGGATCAACAAAGTTTCAACGCCTTGTCACCTTTTTGTCATTCCTGGCGGGTAGGCTTAATACATGACGGAACGACGCCGCTACAAGCGGTTTACGGCCACGGCCTTTCTGCGCATGCCGGTGCACCTTCAGCCGGTGCCGCCCTTTTTTGGGCGAGCGGTTAAAGGCCGGCTGATCGATTTATCGGCCGGCGGCATGGCCTTGGTGATCGACGAGGTGATACCGCTGAACACCATGCTTAAGCTGACCATCACCTTTCCGAACCACAATAAGGTGGAGGTGATTTCTCAAGTTCGGCGCGTGGTCCCGAAAGACAATAAATACCTGCTCGGCATCGAATTTCAGACCATTTCGGATGAGGCCGCCCAACGCATCGATAAAATGTCGACCGATTACATCGATTGCGAAACGCGCATCGCGGATAAAAAGCAGGACGTCTGCAAAATGGACTGCGCGTTCTTCTCGATGTGCGCCAAAACCCAGAAACTTGACCCGGTGGTCAACGTCGACCTCGCGCTCGAACTCGCCTTCAAAGTCCTCGAAGAATCCGCCATTTCTTGAAATAGCCCGCCACGCGTGGTAGAGTCCTCACAAATCCATTAGGAGGTTACTATGCGCCGTTTACTTCTTGCGTCTTTGTTTATGGGTCTGGCTGCGACAGGACTATACGCCGCAGAAAAACAAAAAATGATAACGACCGAATCAGGACTGAAATACGTTGACACCGTGGTTGGGCAGGGAGCGGCGCCGAAGAAAGGCAAGCGGGTCACCGTTCATTACGACGGAAAATTTCCGGACGGCAAAAAATTCGACTCGTCCGTGGATCGCGGCGAACCGTTCCAGTTCATTCTCGGCGTCGGCCAAGTCATTAAAGGTTGGGATGAAGGCGTCGCCAGCATGAAAGTGGGCGGAAAGCGCAAACTGATCATTCCGTCCCATTTGGGTTACGGCGAACGCGGCGCGGGCAACGTGATTCCGCCCAACGCCGAGCTGCACTTTGACGTCGAACTCTTAAAAGTTGAATAACCTTTTCACGAATGTGGTTTGACACCCACGTTCACCTGTCCGATTCGCAGTTCGACGCGGATCGCGACGCTTCCATTGTTCGGGCGCGTGCCGCCGGCGTTTCAACGCTCGTTGAAATAGCCGACGGGCCGCCCGAATGGGAAAAAGCCCAAATACTTTCTCAAGCGCATCCCGACGTTTGGTGGGCCGCGGGGCTCCATCCCTATTACGCCGACCAGGCGTCAACCGACGTTTGGAATAAACTGCGCGAGCACGCCCGTCACGCGCGGTTTGTCGCCATTGGCGAAGTGGGGTTGGATTACGCCAAGGCCACCGTGCCAGCGGAGGTGCAAAAAGCAACGTTTCGAACGGCCATCGAGCTATCGCTTGAGGTCAAAAAACCGCTGATCATTCATTGCCGCAACGCCTACTCCGATTTGCATCCGATCTTGAAGGATTTTTTTCATGGGTCCGGCCGCTGTCCGGGCGTTGTGCACTGTTTCTCCGGCGATCAAGCTGATGCCGAGAAGTTGATCGCCATGGGCTTTTACCTAGGGGTGGACGGCCCGCTGACGTATCCCAGCGCCAAAGGACTTCGTGACATCATGGCCATGGTTCCGCTCAGCCGCATCGTTCTGGAGACCGATTCGCCCTACTTGCCGCCGCAAACCCACCGCGGGCAGCGCAATGAGCCCATGTACGTCGTTTCGGTGGGTGAAAAGCTCGCCGAAATACGCCAAAAAAGCGTTCCTGAAACGGCCGAAGCCACCGCCCGCAACGGAAACACCCTCTTCGGTCTCAATCCGCCTGTCTTTTCCGCTTAAATTCGTATCACAGGATTTTCTTCACGATCTCTTGAAAATACCCCGTTGGCCCTTTATATTCAAACTAATGATTTAGACGGACCCTAACGGCTGGCCTTCATGGCGCCCTCGCGCCGTGAAGTTTTTTTTGTGCTTAGGAGAAACAGTGAGTAAACGTAAGCTTTTGCCCCTCATCTTGATGCTCGCGACCGCCCCGCTCTTCGCGGCCGCGCCGAAAGGCGGAGCGAAGATTGAGTCCATCAAGGCCAAGGTGGACGTGAAAAGCGGGAGCGGCAATTGGAAATCCGCTAAACAGAACACGCAGCTGAAAAACTCCGACAGCATCCGCACCGGCTCCAAGTCCATTGCCCGGGTTAAACTCGCCGACGGCTCAAAAATCCTTTTGCTGCAAAATTCCCAGGCGGAGATGGAAAATCTTTCCTCGGTGCAGCGCGCGATAAAACTTGTGCGCGGCCGCATTCGCGCCGTGGTGAGACGCGTCCGTGAAGGCGCTGCGTTCCAGATTAAGACGCCGATCGGCGTGGCCTCAGCGCGCGGCACGGAATTCGATATCGAATTCGTCGAGGACGGCGGAGAAATGTCGGTGAACGTTTTTTCGGGGCAAGTCGGCGTGGCGAAGCTCGACGAATTGGATAACGAGATTTTGGTGAACCCTGGCCAATCGCTTAAATTCGGCGCAGACGGCGACATCGGCGACCCGATCCGTTCCGGCGCGGTGCCGATGGAGCGCCAGGAAGTGGTCGCTGAAGTGGTTGATTCCAAAGTCAAAGACAGCGTGGTGGCGATGGCGGCCGAAGAGCTGCGCAACGCCGATTATCAAACGGCGAAATCCCTGATCGACGTCGACGGCCGCCGCGTCCGCGTTGAGGAATACATCACGCGCCCGGCCGCCAATCAATTCAAGCTGGTCTCGCTCAACGAGCGCTCCACGCGCTTCGATTATTTCACCTACACGGGCACCTTCAACACTGCCCTTCCGGACGATCTTTCGGTGGCGCTCGAAGACGTGGACGGCAAGCTGGGTTCCGCCGCGCCCACCTATTATTTAACCGCTTACGAAATGTACATGTCGAACACACGCGATTCGATTTCGGACGAAGGCACGGGCGGCCATTTGGTTCAGATCGACGTCAGCGGGACCGGATCAAGCATGCAGTACACGCTCACGCACGACGACGGGCTGGGAAATATAACCTCATCTGTTGTGGATGCCGCAACGCTGCAGTTGGACGGCAGTTATAAGGTCTACAACCCAATTAAGGATGCGTATCAGCTCGTCTCGGCCGCCAACTTGGATGAAGCGCTGAAAGTGTCCGTTCTGGACGGGGACAACTACCGTAATCTGACCAGCGCCGATACGTACTGGAAAACCCGCTTTAACAACACGGAATTTAAAATCAACGATGTTTTGAAAACGTCGTACGCCCCAAAAACCGGCGTTACCAATATTTTGTCAATCGACGCCGACACGAACTTTACCAACGCCCCCGTCGTGACGATCTCCGAATATCCATCCGGCAGCGGCACGCTGCACAACCGCTTGAGCCTTTACTACAGCGACGGGTCGAAGCTCGTTTACGACAATTACATCATCGACGATGACGGAAACGTCGCCACGTCGGAGGACTTTGACGGAATCAGTTCCAGCGCCGATTATCAGAACGCGCTCTTGAACTTCAACTATCAGCAGAAAGTTAAATCCACCGAAATGCGCGACGAAATCAATTTGGTGATCGATCCGCGCATCGGCACGATGTCGGGGCTTATTAAATAATGAAAGCCAAAACTTTCATCGCTCTCGCCGCTCTTTTGGGCGCGTTCGCGCCGGCCGAAGCCGCGCGGGAATTTATTCCGGTGATCAGCGGTATGTTTTCGACCGGGCAATGGTATTTCGACGGCGATCGCAGTTCTTTGGGCGGCAACGTCAATTTGACGGTCGTGCCAGCGCTGCGCTTCACCAATTCATTCAGCTTGATCCCCACGGTTGAAACAAGCTACCGCGGCACGCGTTCGGCCGAAGAGCTGGCCGGCGGCAGCACGCTTTTTCAGGACACGTGGGAAAACGCGGTCGGCATTAAAGCGGTCCACGCGCTTGGCGAGAAATGGAAAATCCGTGAACGCGCCGGCTACCGCATCAAATGGTTCCGCGAGACGTCCGACGAAACCTGGACCGACGGCCTGTACGATTACAACGTCGCGACGGTTGGCGGGGAAGTGGAGCACCTTTTCACGCCGAAGACGACGCTGGCGCTCGGTTACGATTTTTCGCTTTTGGAATTTCCGAATTATGAATCACTGGAGTCCGCGCAGGGCAACGAACTGTCGCGTGAGTTTTCCGGCTCCGATGTGCTCGATACGCGCATTCATCTTTTTTCGGCGCGCTCATCGTTTCCGCTGCCGGCGCGCCTGGAAGGCAGCGTGCAGATTTTTTATTCGCCGCGCGATTACGACAGCCAGCACGAAGTGTTGGCCTCGGGTTTGTTTTCGCAGGGTTTGCGGCACGACACCTACACCGGCTCCAATGTGACGCTGGAACGAATGTTCCCGGTGAATAAGAAAAGCCGGATTCTTTCGACCTTGTATTACGGTTATTCGGCCATGAATTCGAACCAGAACCATTACGACGCGCGTTTAACCACCTTCATTGGCGACTATTACGATTACGGGCAGAACCGCGTGGGACTGCAGTTGTCGCTGGCGGTGGGATTGGCCAATTCCCTGCCGATGGTCTTCGATGTGGGGGGGAGCTACAGCAAACGCGACTACTCGGACCGCATCATCCAGAACCTCGACGGTTCTTATGGAAACGAGAAACTTTATTTGGAAGAAACGTCCGTGAATTTGGGCTACAGCTATCCGCTCAGCAAAAATTTCCGCATGAAAGTGACGTCCACCTTCGGCCGCAGCAAATCAAACAACGATTACGAAGCCGTGTATCGCTACAACTACTCAAACTCCAACTACCAATTTGGGTTCACGTATGACTATTAAGAGAATATTTTTCATCGTCCTCATGCTGACGGGCTTTACGGTGTTGTCGATGGCCAACGCAAACGCGTCGTGTTCATCGGGAACAGTCCTCGTTACAGTGAGCACAACCAATTTCAATACCGGTTCCGCGCAAATCACGACGGTAACGTTCACAGCAACGGGCAATATATCAACGGGAACGGTTTTGGCGGTGCGCATACCGGATTTTTGGGGCTCGCCATTCATATCGGGCTACAGCCATGACGGTAACAATACCGATTTGACCTATGGAGTTCGTTATTCGACGGTTGGCGCTTCGTTCAACGCGTCGTTGACGCCGGCGACATCCAGCTCATACATCCTTTTTACTGTTGGAGACAACGCTATTGTTACCGGCCAAAGCGTCGTGGTGTATTACGCAGCCTCCACCTGCCAGCTTGGAACCGCTTTGTTCAGGGCGTATTTTCAGGGGCCGAGTTGTTCATCGCTCAATTTGGTTGGGTCTTATTCGCGCACGGTTGTGCCCGGCAATCCATCATTTATTGGATTTGAATATTATGAGCTTATTCCTCAGGTCAACGCGGTCGTTCCGATTCAGATTGAGAGCCGCGACAATTGCGGAAATAAAGTTGCCGTTTCCGGTGACGTCCCTGTATTTCTAACGGCGTTGGAAGACAGCGGAAACGCTTACGCCACTGATTTTGACGTATCGCTCTCGACAGCGGATCCGATGGTTTCCACGGCGCCGTTTAAAACCATTTCCTTATTGGGCGGGAGTTCAACGACGACCGTTTACTACAAGATAACTTCCTTCAATGCGGCTAACTATTACAGCCTCCGTGCCACGTACACCCTCACTTCATTAGAGAATCAAAGCTGGCTGCAGGTTAAGCCGATTACGACGGGAATTTCAGGACTGTCGGTCGACACCGGTCTGGTCGGCACGTCGACGTCGGTTGCGTTCACTCCGGATAATAACGGCGTGAATGATTTTGCCTACATCAACTTTTCTTTGCCGAGTTCGTTTAACTGGGAAGTCGGGGTTTCCTCCGACAATTTCAATAGCTTTACGCGGCGCTTTTACGGTTACGGAAATTCGGGACGCATCACATGGGATGGGAATACCGATGGAACAGCCGGGATTGCCCCGGGCATTGCGCCGGCCGGAACCTACCGTGTACGCATTTCGGTGGGCGCGGGCGGCGGCGCTCTGCGCAACGAATCGCTTTCTATCGTTCTAAACGTAAATGGAATTACGGGGCGCGTGGAGGAAAGCACCTCGCCGGTCGCCATTGCAGGCGCTAACGTGGACGTTTTCGGTCCGACCCCGCGATATGCGCAAACCGATTCAAGCGGGCGGTTTAACGTCAACGGACTTCAGGTCGGCACATACAACGTGCGGATCAATAAGGCCGGTTATGGCGTCAGTGAATTTACTGTGACCGTTCCCGCCGGTATTGTCGATGTTGGAACCAAGACGTTGGAGAGAGTTTCGCTTTTGCATCTCACCGTGACACGCTCAACCGACGTTTTTCTGCCGGAGATTTGGGGCGGGGTTAACGTTCGTGCGTCCGATTGGTCGAGCCAATTTTACGGAAGCATCCATTTTGTCCAAGGTTCGACGACGTCGGACGCCGGCGATTATTACAACGGCACACTCACGACTTACACGGCCATCTCGTTGTTGCCCAATGTCGTTTACAATGTCGAACTCAATATACCCGGCTTCAATATAAACCCAACGACCGTTTCCGTGGCGGCGGGCATACTCAATCTGACCGTTCCTTTGCAGCGTCGCGCGAACATCTTCGGACATGTTTTCCTGCCCGCTCCAGCCACATATGGCCAGTGGGTGTCGGTGGAGGCGGGCATTGACGCCAATATGGACGGGGCGTTTGATTCGTTCACGGGCACATCGCGCTATTACGGCGGCGTGTTCATAAACACGGGCGCATCCAGCGGCACATACAGCGTCTTCGGCGTCAATAACGGCACCTATTTGTTGAAAGCGCAGGTTCCAGGTTTTGCGCGCTCGTCCACCTACACGGTGGTCAGCGGGGGAATGGATTCGTTGGCGGATTTCCCCGTTTTCGGAACCGGCGGAGTCATAACCGGCACAATCACAATTAACGGCAATACAGATGTCCTCGACTACGACAACGACAATGATGTCGATCTTTATATCAACGCCTGGTCGCCGACGACTTTCGAAGGTTCAAACACGCAGATTACCGTTCCAACCCAACCGACGCTAACGATCGCTACCTATGCCATTACCGGTTTAAGCAACGGCAGTTATGAAGTGGGGATGTGGCTGAACGGTTTTGAAGCGTCTCCGCCCGGGCCGAAATTCGCTACTGTGGCGGGCGGCAACGGCACGCTTAATTTGACCTTTAGCCAATTTTCGGGCGTTCTAAGCGGGAACGTGTCCCTTCGCGGCGCCGCGACTGATTTCAATAACGTGATTGTCGAGATCCGCCCGTTGCGCAACAACAGCGGCACGGCGGGGGTTGTGATCAGCAGCACGAAGACGCCCGACGGCAGCGGGAATTATTCATTTACGGGTTTAGGCACGGATTTTTATTCGGTTCGCGCCCGTTATGCCACCACCGGCTTGGTCGCCGAGTATGGGGTGCAAGTGGTCAACGGATCGACCACAACGCGAAATATCGATTTAACGGCCCAGACATACAGCATTTCGGGCCGCGTTACCACCGCTGCCAGCACTCCTTATAACGATCTGTCCTACTTGGTCAACGACACGTTTTCAACGTCCATCCATCCGCTGGACGGAAGTTCAGGCGTGTGGTGGCCCGCCAACCGCATTGTCGCTGTGCGCCGCAACCGCAATCAACAAGAAAGCAACACTCAGTCGGGAGGCATGTTTACTTACACGGACACGACCATTACGTTTTATGGCACGTATAACGCCGCGACAGGGACATATACGATCACAGGCTTGTCGCCCGGTACATATGAATTGTTTAACAACGGTGAAATGGACGCTCTAACCACCAACGGGCCGGAAATATCCGAGGAAAAGCGTGTGGTTAATATCGTGAGCAGCAATTTGAGCGGTCAAGACTTCACTTTGACTGATGGTTTCACCGTCAGCGGCGAAATGAAGATTGAGTCCGGTGAATCGGAGACTGGGCGCAACTTTGATATCCAGCTTAAAAACGCCAAAAAAGAAACGATTGTTTCCGAGAGCGTGTTTATGAACGGAACGTCCGTTCCGTTTACTCTTCGTCGCGTGCCGAGCGGGTCGTATGTTTTGACCGCGCGGGAAAACAGCATGACAATTAAGTATTCAGTGAAAGAAACCCCGGTGGACGTCGCGGCGAACGTTACAGGGAAAGAACTCAAGCTTATGAAGGCCGCAAAGATTCAGGGCCAGCTGCGGGTGAAGAATACCGGAGCGCTCATATCTTCCAATAATTACGCGCAGATTCTTCCGAGCAATTTCTACATTGAAGCCCGTTCAAACCCGTGGTTTCCGGGTGGATATGCGAACGCAAACCATCCAATCATCGGGACCGACGGGTTGTTCTCGATGTATGTCAATCCGGGGACGTACGACGTCATTATGAAGAGTCAGGGCTTTGTCGGCGACAGCGCCATTTCCGAGGGTAAAAAACAATTCGTACCAGTGACGATTAGCGGTCTGGAAGTGGTCGCCGGGCAGACCAAGGATCTTGGCGTTATCGATCTTGTCGAAGGGATCCGGATCAAGGGGACTGTAACGGATAAGAACAACAACCCTCTGGCGAACATTGCGGTTGAAGCGCGCAAAGGCGGCCAGCGCAACAACGAAGATGCGTTGCGCGCCTATACCGACATTCAAGGCCAGTACACGATTTACGGCGTCGACTCGGAATTAACGCGTTACTATGACATCGTCGCAGCGCCCCGGCCCAACACCAATGATGAACGGTATCAATATGGGGCGACCGGAATTCAGTACGGGGAAGTCCGCAAGGCGCAAGTCGACACCCAAACAACGACCGATATTAATTTCAAGCTTGAACCAGCGGCCGGAAGCGTTCACGGCACGGTGGTCACGCCCGATGGCGGCCAGCTAACGCTTCCCTTCGGAGATGATGATGGGGCCGCCGGCGCTTACGTGATCATGAATAAACAGGGGAATGTCCCGCAGAACAATCCGTTGGGCGACATTGAGGTCCAATCGAACGCAAACGGCGACTTTCTAATTAGCGGTCTCGGCGCGGGAATTTATGATTTGTGGGTCATTGCCAATGGGTATGGCAGCGCCAATATTCGCAATATTTCAGTTGGAAGCTCTCAAGTCGAACTAAGCACAATTACACTTCTGTCCGGCTACAAATTATCCGGCACGCTTTTGAAGACCGACGGCACCGCGCCCTCGACGCGCGATTTGGATGTGCTGTTGGGTGTGCGCAACGGCTTTGAGGAAATCCTCGTGGGTACGCTGTTTGAGGACGCCTCCGGCAACGTTAGTAAATACGAGATTTCGGGATTCCAGTCCGGAAAGACGTATTCCGTCGTTTTGATGTATCAAGATGGCGACATCAATGTGTTGTCGTCATCGGTTACGCTCACTTCCAACACGGAGCAAAACTTCACCATTAAGGACACCACGCCAACGGCCATTACACAAATCACACGTAATGCCGACACCGGCTTGTTAACGGTCCAGTTTGAATTGTCGCGTTCGCTGCGCAATTCACAGATCGATTTGGACGAAAACGGATTCCCCGATGACTCGGAACAGGACAAGCTCATCACGCTGCATACGGGAATCGGTACGCTGAGCTTCCCGGAATCGTGGCTTTCATCCGACCGCAAGAGAATCATTGCCCATTACCAGCCGGCCGCAGGGGAAACGTCATTTAAACTGCGCTTTAGAGGAACGTTTATCTCCCAGCGGTCCGATAACGGCCAAAACCACAGCGTTGATCAGATCTTCACGTTCTTTGCCGGGATCGGCAAGCAGAAGACGTCGCGCGTCTCGAACGCCAACGGCGGTTCTGTTCAGCTGGAAAACGATCCTTCCGAACTCTCCATTCCATCCGGAACGTTTGGCGACGATCCCAATTTGCAGGTTGAGGTCACGATGAGCGCGGCGGATACGTCGGACACGTTGGCCAGTCAGCTCGATATCAAACGGTTTGGCGTGGCCGCCATGTCTCGTTATCAAACTCTTGGCGCAAAAGCCTATCCCACCGGCATGGCGCGCGCGATGGGAAAACTAAAAGCCCAATCGATCGATCCATTTGGCTCCTTCTATGACATTTTCCTGCCGGCGGGCGTCAGCCACTCGTTCCCGTCTGGAAAAGAAGCGAATATGTGCCTCAGCTACGATTCCACGGTGTCGGATGTCGATGCCTATTCGCTGAACGTCTACTACTTCAACGAATCGACCGATGAGTACCTGCTTGAGGACACCAATAAATCGGTCGACACTGAAAACAAACGCATCTGCGTCTCGCTCGCACACGCTTCCATCTTCACGATCCTGAACTCAAGCGCGAACATTATTACCGGCGCCGGCTATACGGGCCCGCTGCAGATGATCAACTTCCCTAACCCGTTCAATTTAAAGCAGAAAACCGTCAACCTTCAGGACCCCGGTTCCGCCACGGCGTCGCAGACCATCGACGGCACAATGATCAAGATCAGCGCTCCGGCTGGTATCGGCGGCGCGCTTAAAATCGAAATTTTCAGCGTGAGCGGCGAGCTTGTCCGTGAAATCAACGGTTCGATCACCGCGGGCACTCACAGCTACGTCGAATGGGACGGCAAGAACGACGAAGGACAGCGGGTCGCTTCCGGCGCTTACATCGCGCGTATGACCATCGACGGGGAAAATGAGAAATTCCTCAAGCTGGCGGTGATCAAGTGATCCGCCGCGCCTTCATCATCACACTGCTTTTGAGCTCGTCCACGTTGTGGGCGGCGAACAAGAACGCCGGCACCAGCGGCGCGCAGTTCCTCAAAATCGGCGCGGGCGCGCGCCCGACCGCCATGGGCGATGCGTTTGTCGGCGTGGCGGACGACGTGAACGCCGTCTATTTTAATCCGGCGGGTTTGGGCTCGATCGATCGCGCCGAAGTGACCGCGATGCACACCAATTATTTCCAAGACATGAATTACGATTTCGGCGCGTTCGCGATCCCGACGTCGCGCGGCGCGATCGGCATCTCCGCGGCGACGCTGAAAATCGACGGTTTTGAGAAGCGTGACGTTAACGAGGCGAGCCAGGGCAGTTTTGAATCGTTGGATGCGGCCTATGCGCTTTCCTACGGGCGCAAGTTGAACGATGCCTTGTCGTTGGGGTTCACGGCGCGTTATATTTCCCAGGAATTGGACACCGAGAAGGCAAGCGCCCTCAGCGGGGATATCGGCCTTTTGCATCATTTTGCCAAAGCGCCGGTGAGCGTGGGACTGGCGCTCCGGCACATGGGCCAAGAGATTAAATTCGACCAAGAAGGCGACCCGCAGCCGTTTGTTGTGGACGCCGGTATTGGCGGAACGCTCTTTAAAGACAAGCTTTTATTGGCGTTCAACGTGAAGAAGCCGCGCGATAACGACATGCAGTTTGGCCTCGGTTCCGAATGGCGCCAACGCATGGGCGATGATTTCAAAATTGCGTTGCGCGCCGGTTATAACTCGACCAATACCGATGCCCAGGATGCCACCGGCGTTTCGTTCGGCGGCGGCCTTGGCTTTAAGAACTTTGAATTCGACATGGCCTGGGTGCCGTTCGGCGACCTGGGCAACACCATGCGTTATTCCGTTCGAGTTCGTTTCTAGTATGTCCGCGCAAAACCGCCGCAAGTTCGACCGCCTGCGCATCGACCGATCGGTCCGTATTTCCGTCCAGCTTTTTCCTGTCCTGCCGTTTTTAGGGGAATCCATCGACGTGGGGCTGGTGAATATTTCTCCCGGCGGCCTTGCACTGTCTATTGCCGACGCCGCGCATCACAAAGAGCTTAAAAAAGGGCATGAGGTCCGCGTTCACATCCGCTTGCCGGGCTTGGCGATTGAAGAATGCACGGGCACTGTCACGCGCCGCTATTCGACGGCGGGGGGCAAGAACGTGGTGGGCGTAAAATTCACGAAAGTTTCCGCGGCGGTTTCAAAAGAGCTCGTGCGGATGTCGAAAGACAATGCGTTGTGCGATCAGCGCGTCGCCTCCGGCGAACACGCCTGGTGCTTGCCCACATGCTCGTTTTATAGCCTTTGCCGCAAACCCTTGCGTCTGGATGACGGCCGTGCCAACGAAGGGCCCCTCGAACTATCCTTCCAGCGCATCGATTAAGATATACTTCGCCCCATGAAACCCGTCAAAGCCGTGTCGTTATTTTTCTACACCATCGTGTCCATTGTCGCCATCGGCGTGACCGTTTCTCATCTCTGGAATGTCCGCAAAGAATGGCAGGCTGAACAAGATAAATCGCTGTCCTTGCGCTTTACCCTCTCCAGCGGATCCCGTTAACCCTTCCATGAAAAAGCCCCTTCTTCTCACGCTTCTATTGTCTTTTTTAGCCGGTTGTGTCGGGCCGGACGTCGCGATGATTCCCAGTGACGAGAAGAAACCGCTTACGGAGATCGCCGCTCAGCAGCCCGACGAACCGGCGGTCGCCGAAATCGGCAAACGTGTTCTCTTTTATGCGGCGCACTCCGAGGGCGACGCGGTGAAACTAGCCGATGTTCTCGAAAAGCATCCGAATTTAAAAGTCACGCTGCTCTTTCCGCCCAAATATTTCAATACGGAAGAACCTCAACCGTCGATCGCGCGTTTCAAAGTCCTGCAAAGCTCGGGGCAGATTGAAATCGCGTTGACTCTCGACAATCAGCCGATCTTGCCGCTGTTGTACGAACTCTCGCTCGCCGGGAAAAACGCGGCCAACTGGCGCGTGGGTTTCTCCTGGCCTTCGGACGTTGGCGGACAGATCGCACTCGGGCTTGGCGCGCATCAGAAGCGTTGGGGGGCGCTGCCCTCCGGTTTTTATCCTCCGTATTTAAGCCTGTCGCCGAACGTCGCCGCAGCCCTGAAACAATTCCGGTTCGACTGGGTGTTGGGAAAGCCGGGACCGGCCGGCGGCGCGAATTATGTGGGTTCAACCGCGTTCATCGCGCCGGTTCAGCCTCAGGCCGCCGATGTAGCGGAATTGGTTGAGGGCGTACTTGCCGCCAAAATCGTTTTTGTTGACGGCTCCATGTTCGAAACCCCGGCGCGTGAGGTCGAATTTTTGACCACGCTGGCCAACGCGGCCGAGAAGACGGATCCGGCCGCGGAGTGGATCAACGCCAAAGCGTGGGTCCAGGAAATTCAGAACGCCGATCTCCTGGCATCGCCGAGCGCTCTGTACGAAAAAGATTTTTCGCAGTGGTTTCTAACGGAGCGCCAGCGCTTGGCCTGGGTTGCGCTGTCGAATGCCCGCGGCGTCATCGAGGATTATCAGAATTCCGGCCGCGCCAATTTAAAACGCCTCGACGCCGCTTTGGAAGAAATGTATTCGGCCGAAAGCGGCGACTTCCTCCTGGCGCTCGGCCAAGCCAAATTTGTTTCGGTCGTCAGCGAACGGTCGTTTCTGGCGACGCTCGCCAACGTGTACCGCTTGTGCGGACAGCCCGTGCCGCCGGCGCTCAATACATGGTTTAACAGCGCGCGTTGGAAAAAGGCGGAAGCCGCATCCGCCGGCAATGACGAACGCGGGCCGTTTTATGTCGATGGCACGGACAGCATGAAATGGAACGACGCGGCCGGCGATGAGGGAAACGGCGAGCGCAAACTTGTTTATCCGCTGGGCAAATACGCGGCCGGCGCGTTCGACCTCCGCTCGTTGCGCGTTTCTTGGGATGAATCGACGGTGAAGTTCGCGGTGGATTTTGGCGGCATCATAGACTTATCGACCAATATCGTTTTGCCGCTTACGGATATTTATTTGGACGTGAACAAGCTTTCCGGCGCGGGCGCGCAGGATGTCATTCCTGGCCGCCGCGGCGGCGGAATTCATCGCGACGCCGCCTGGGAGTACGCGCTGGCGATTAGCCCGATCCACGCGGTTCTTTATCAAGCGGTGCCCGGTGGCACGCCCCGCGTTATTGAACGCGGGGTTGTTTCCATGTCGGACGGGTTCACGGTGAGTTTTCCGCGGGCCGCACTGCGGGGCAACCCGAAGCAGTGGCGTTTAACCGCCGCTGTTTCCGGAACAGAGTCGCGGAAGAAGGAAGAAATTTCGCCAGTTCCGGTCGGTCAAAACGCCACCGACCGCATGTTTGGCGGAGGTCCGGAGAAGCCGTCGGCGTCCTACGTGGACGTGTTAAATGAGGCTGAGAACGATCAGAAACCGTTGCTCTCCGGGACCGGCTCGGACCGGTTCACACTGCCCTTCGTAGAAGTGCCGTGAATTTCTTGCGTCAATAAGTATAATCATCGTCCTTAATCTCATGCGATTAACTAATGCGCATGCTAATTTCCCTAAACGCATGGGCATGAGAGGAAAATTCGCTTCGCAAAATTTTGGGGCTGTAGCTCAGCTGGGAGAGCGCCTGCATGGCATGCAGGAGGTCGTCGGTTCAATCCCGATCAGCTCCACTCTTTTTTAAAAATCCCATGTTAAAAATCATTGCAGGCAAAGGACGCGGCCGTGCTTTGGCCACGCTTCCAAAAGGGTACCCGGTCCGCCCGATTTTGGCGCGGATTAAGAAGTCGCTCTTTGATATCTTGACGCCGCGCCTGTCCGGTTCGCGCTTTTTGGATTTGTACGCGGGCACGGGCTCCGTCGGACTCGAGGCGCTTTCGCGCGGCGCCGCGCGCGCCACGTTTGTGGAGCAGGACCGCCGCTGTCTCGACTTGGTTAAGAAAAACGCCGGCATTCTCGGTTTCGAGGCTTCCGCCGATTTTTTTCCCAGCAATGTGTTGGGCGATCTCTCGTTTTTGCCCGGCCCATATACCCTGGTGTTCATGGGTCCGCCGTATGTCGATCAGGAAAAGAAGCCGCTCGCGCTGGTCGAACCCACGCTTGCCAATTTGGCCCGCCATAAAATCGTCAGCCCGCAGGGGTTGATCATAGCCCAGCACCATCTCAAAGAACCGGTGGCGGCCATGCCCGAAAACTGGACCATTGCCCGGCGCGAAAAATACGGGGACACGTTTCTGACGTTTGTGCGTCCGGGCCCCGCGCAGTGATAAACGCGCTGCGCGCGCGTCTGACGGCAGCGCTGCGGCGCTTTAAAAACCGGCGCAAGAAAATAGAGCTTTCATTTTCCCGGCTGCAAGCGTACACACGCTGCCCATGGTTGTATCATCTGGTTTATAACGAAGGCTGGCGGGCCGCGCCGAAGGGGAACATGGCGCTGGGGTTGTCGCTGCACCGGGCGTTGGCCGAGTTCTTGTCGCCGGCAAACAAAGACCTTTCGGCGAACCGTCTTCTTGAGATTTATGACCAGTGCTGGGTGAACGAAGGGTATTCGAGCACGCAGGACACGCTGGACGCCTATGATAACGGGCGCAAAATGCTGGAGCGCTATGCCGACGTCGACGCGGGCCGCAAAAGCAGCGTGGTCGCCACCGAGGCAACGTTTCAGCTGAACATGGCCGGATTGGAGTTGTGGGGGACGGTCGACCGGATCGATCAAACGCCCGACGGGTTTTATGAAGTGATCGAGTACAAAACCCAGGGCGAGTCGTGGACGCCCGCGCGCCGCGAGACGGATTTGCAGATGACGATTTACGAGATGGGCGTGCGGCAGGGACTGGGCCTATCGCCGCTGCGGCTGAAGTACTATTTCTTGTCCAGCGGCGAGTATGTGGAAGTGCGGCGCACGGACGAACAGCGCAAGAGCGTGATGGCGCTCTTGGAACAAACCAGCCGCAAATTGCGGGAAGAAGATTTTACGCCGAACACGGCGTATTGCTCGAAATGCGAATTTGGAAAACGGTGCGTTAACTATGAAAGTGCGTCCTTGGATCATTAAAGCCGGCGGCGAATTGATGGGCACTCCATCGATTCAGGCCCGTATTCTGCGCGACCTGGCCAAGCTCGCCACGTCACGGCCGCTCGTTTTTATTCATGGCGGCGGCCCGCAAATCGAGGCGGAACTCGCCAAAGCCAAAATCCCCAACAAGTTTATCAACGGCCGCCGCTACACCTCGCCCGAGGCGATGGTGGTGGTGGAAAAAGTGCTGAGCGGCTCTATTAATAAGGATATCGCCGGAAAATTGGGCGCGCTCAAAGTCAAAGCGGTGGGGCTATCCTGCCGCGACGGCAATTTGGTGATCGCCAAACCCTATCCAAAACTCGGCCGCGCGGCCAAACCGGTGAAAGTCAATCCGGGTCTTGTGACGGCGCTGGTAGAGGCCGGCTATTTGCCGGTGATTTCGTCCATCGGCGCCGACAACAAAGGCGGTGCGGTGAACATCAACGCCGACGAAGCGGCCTCGGCCCTGGCCGTCGCCACCAAAGCCAAGCATTTGATTTTTTTGACCAATATCTCCGGCGTTAAGGACAAGAAAATGAAGACCATCTCGACGCTTAAAACGGGCCGGATCGATGCGTTGATCGCCGATTTGA
>CAZCJA010000033.1:19791-24524 GCA_964499015.1 uncultured Elusimicrobia bacterium | reverse complement strand
GGCGCTCACATTTTATTCCCAATGCTTTTTCATAATAAGAAACGGCTTGGTCCAGATTTTTAACCGCGATGCCAAGATGGTCAATTCGCTGAATCATGAAGCACTCCCCCTTTTATCGAATGCGTCCAATAATTTTTCCACACCTTCCGAAACAGCAATGGTGTTCGTTTGCAGCAAAGCCTCAATCTCCTTCAGACAGACCTGCATCCGTTCGTCTTGAAAAAAACGCCCAACAAGTTCCTCGCGTACCATGTCGCGCAGCCAAGCCTGGGTTTGGTCACGGCGCCGCTGACTGATAAAACCGGAACTTCCCATCAAATCGAAAAATCGTTCAATCACCTTCCACATTTCCGCCAGTCCTTCCCCGGTTTTTGCCGATCCTGTATACACTTCACTGCGCCATCCGCGCGTGGCCGGACGAAGCCCCCTTACCGCAACGGCATACTCCCGTTGAGAAAGCTCCGCCAATTCCTTGTTCGTTCCGTCGGCTTTATTAACGAAGAGGGAATCGGCCAACTCCACCACCCCTTTTTTTATCCCCTGCAATTCGTCTCCGCCGCCGGGAAGAAGCATCAATAGGAAAAAATCCACCATAGATCGAACCGTGATCTCGCTTTGGCCCACGCCCACGGTTTCAACCAAAACAACGTCAAAACCAGCGGCCTCGCAGATCAACATAGACTCACGCGTTTTGCGCGCAACTCCGCCCAGTGTTTCTCCCGCTGCCGACGGACGGATAAACGCATTCTCATGGCGTGACAATTGTTCCATTCGCGTTTTATCACCCAAGATACTGCCTCCCGAAAGCGCGCTTGTCGGATCAACCGTCAAAACCGCCACCCGATGCCCGCTGTCGCACAACCGACAACCCAACGCTTCTATAAACGTGCTTTTCCCCACACCTGGAACGCCGGTAATGCCAATGCGCTTGGCTTTTCCGGTGCGGCCCATGATCCGCTTTAAAACTTCATCCGCTTTTTTGCGATGCGCTGGTGCACGGCTTTCAACCAAAGTTATAGCCCGAGCTAGAACGGATCGGTTCCCGGATTCCAATCCGTTTACGTAATCCTCAACCATCAATGATGGAGACTTAAACCCGTCGATGGAGCTCCTCCAATATGATCCGTGCCGCTTCCGGAAGAACGGTCCCTGGCCCGAAAATAGCGGCGGCGCCGTTGGCTTTGAGAAAATCGTAATCCTGCGGTGGAATAACGCCGCCAACGATGATCATAATTTCGGCTCGATCGTGTTTTTTTAATTCCGCCAGCAGTTGCGGCACCAGCGCCTTGTGCCCGCCTGCCAGCGAGCTAACGCCGATAACATGAACGTCATTTTCCACCGCCATGCGCGCGGCTTCTTCCGGCGTCTGAAACAATGGCCCGATGTCCACGTCAAACCCCATGTCCGCATAGGCTGTGGCAACCACTTTGGCCCCCCGATCGTGACCGTCCTGTCCCATTTTGGTGATCAGGATGCGCGGGCGCCTTCCGTCTTTTTGAACAAACGACTCTATGAGCTGTTGAACTTTTTCCATATGGTCCGTTTTGGCGTATTCCGATTGATACACTCCAGACACAGTTTTAATAAGGGCTTTGTGCCGCCCAAACACCTTTTCAAGCGCGGAGGATATCTCCCCCAATGAAGCGCGTGCACGCGCCGCCTCCACGGCGAGCGCCAGCAAGTTCCCACCCCCTTTTTCCGCGCATTGCGTCAAGGCGTCAAGCGCTGATTTAACCGCCGCGTAGTCGCGATTTCCCCTGAGAGTTTCCAGCCTTTTCATTTGTGATTCACGGACCGCCGCGTTATCCACCTCCAACACATCCAAAGGTTCGAATTTTTCCAGACGATACAGATTCATACCGACAATCGATTCAACGCCGGAATCGATGCGGGCCTGGCGGCGGGCAGCCGCTTCTTCGATGCGCAATTTCGGAAGCCCCGTCTCAATTGCTTTTGACATTCCACCCATTCTCTCCACTTCCTGAATGTGTTCCCAAGCGCGGCTCTGCAAGGCCGTGGTTAACGCCTCTACAAGATACGACCCGCCCCATGGGTCGATCACGCGGCAGAGGTCGGTTTCGTCTTGTAAAAACAGCTGCGTGTTGCGCGCGATCCGCGCCGAAAACTCCGAGGGAAGAGCAATCGCCTCGTCGAGCGAATTGGTGTGCAGCGACTGCGTGTGCCCATGGGTTGCCGCCATTGCCTCCACACAAGTACGTATCACGTTGTTAAACGGATCTTGTTCGGTCAAACTCCATCCCGATGTCTGGGAATGTGTTCGGAGCGCCATCGATTTCGGGTTTTTGGGATCATAAGACCGGATGATCTGCGCCCACAACGCGCGGGCCGCGCGCATTTTGGCGATCTCCATAAAAAAGTTCTTACCCTGCGCCCAGAAAAACGAGAGTCGAGGCGCGAACGAATCTATGTCGATTCCGGCTTTAAGCCCCGTGCGCACATATTCCCACCCATCAGCCAGCGTATATGCCATTTCCAAATCCACGGTGGCTCCCGCCTCCTGCATGTGATAGCCCGAAATACTGATGCTGTTGAATTTGGGCATGTACTGTGACGTGAAAGAAAAAATATCCGCCACAATTCGCATCGAGGACGCGGGTGGGTAAATGTAGGTGTTGCGAACCAGATATTCCTTCAAGATGTCGTTTTGAATGGTCCCGGAAAGCTTATCCAACGCAACACCTTGTTCCTCGGCAGCCACAATGTAAAAAGCCAGGATCGGAAGCACCGCCCCATTCATTGTCATTGAAACGGAAATTCGGTCCAACGGAATCTGATCGAACAAGATTTTCATATCGAGGACGGAATTGATCGCCACGCCCGCTTTTCCCACATCCGCAAACGCGCGCGGATGATCCGAATCGTATCCGCGGTGCGTGGGCAAATCAAAGGCAACCGACAAACCTTTTTGCCCGGCCGCTAAATTCCGACGATAGAAAGCGTTGCTTTCCTCCGCAGTGGAAAAGCCTGCGTATTGCCGCACCGTCCAAGGCCGCGTCACATACATGGTGGGATATGGCCCCCGAATGTAAGGCGGGAAGCCGGGCATGGAATTCAAGGCGGCGGCATTGGGCAGGTCCTCAGGCCGGTATAACGGCTTCACATCCATCTGATCGATGTTTTTGGCGGCCCATTCATTAAACGAAAGCCCGGTTTCTTTCTCGACAGCCGCTTGCCACGACTGGAAAGAAACATCGGGAACAGGCGGGTTGAAAGATATTTTTGTGAAGTCTGGATGGGCAATCATGGTTTTCCCACCTCCGAACCAATTAATCGCTCCAAAACCTCAAGCGCGTTTGCCCTCAAATGAATGAATTCGTCCACGCCTAATTTCTTAAATTCGTCAACATGATCAATGGGATAACCGGCCAAAACCACCAGAACACCCGGAATTCCTTTTTTTAATCCTTCGACCAGCGGCGGAACAAGCTGCGGATATGTTTCATCCGTCGAACAAATCACCACGATACGGGGATTTGCTTCGATTGCGGCCGAAACTGCTTTCCCGGGGATATCAAATCCTTTTGGATAAACGATGTTTACACCCGCGACTTCCAAAAAGTCTCGCGCGAAGTCGGCCCGTGCACGGTGCTGACTGGCCGGCCCCATGGTCGCCAAGAATACCGTGGGGGGCTGGGCTTGTCGTTGTCGAAGCCGCTCAAACGGCTGAGCCGAACGCTCAAGTTGAACGGAACGAATATTCTTAAGGGGCGTATCGCTGATGCGAATTGATCGAGTTATTTCCCCTAGCGTTGCGCCATTCTTGATGGCCGAAACGCAAGCGTCAAACAGAGAACTATCCTGCGACTCGACAATCTGCCCGAGCTGCTGCAAAACCAGTTGATTTGCCTCATCCTCAGACTGGGTCCTATAAGCGGTAATTTGCTGCCGACGTTTTTGCTGAAAAATTCCGCTGATCTTTTTTGTTTCCTGTGGTTTTTTCTCCCACGGATTCGCGTATTTTGTTGTCCCCACGATGACTGATTTTCGGGTTGCAACGGCCTGCCGTCGTTCTTTCTGCACCTTTTCGATTTCGTCTTGGACAAATCCCTTCTGCAGAGCTTTTGCCATACCGCCAAGTCCTTCCACCTTCTGGAACAATTCCCAAGCGGCCTGCGCCAATTGCTGCGTTAATTTTTCGACGTAGAAAGACCCGCCTGCCGGATCAATGAAAGAGGTTAAGTGGCATTCGTTTTCCAGTACGAGCTGTGTGTTTCGCGCGAGCCGCCTGGAAAAATCGTCAGGTGTTTTAAATGCCTCGTCAAATGCGCCGACCTGAAGACTATCGACTCCGCCGACGATAGCGGCGAAAGCTTCCACGGTTCCACGCAACAGATTCACATGCGCATCAAAAACAGTTTTGTTGCGGTGGGACGTTCTCGCATGAATATGGAGTCGCTGCGAGACGTCATTGCCTCCGAGTGTTGCCACAGCCTGGCTCCACAAAAGGCGCACCGCGCGCAGCTTTGAAATTTCCATAAAAAATTGGTTTCCCACCGTCATAGCAAAACGAAGACGCGGAGCTACCGTATTAACGGGGAGCCCGTGTCCCATCATCGAACGAAGGTACTCAACACCGGTCGCCAACCCGAATGCCAATTCCTGGACGGCGTTTCCGCCGCTCTCGTGCCAGGCGCGAGTATGAACGCAAATAGTTTGCAGTTGGGGCGCGTGTTCCTGTGCCCAGCGCGTGAGGATGCTCATTTCGCGGGTGG
>CAZCJA010000033.1:0-19781 GCA_964499015.1 uncultured Elusimicrobia bacterium | reverse complement strand
GGCTCCTTCCAGCGATTGCGGCAAGCTACCTTCGTGGGAAATGACACCCAGGGGATCCATTTCAATGCAGCCCCGCAAATTTTGGGGGTTTTGCCCGCGGCGGTGAACAAGAGCCATTAGCAAGGCCGCGACCGGGAGCGCCGAGGAACCCGACCGAATGAAAAGAGATGTTTTTTCCAAATCGATACCGGCCAATGCGCGGTCCAAATCTTCCATTGTCGCGATGGAAAGCCCGCCCACTCCGATCTCACCGGACTCGGCCCAATCTGGGTCGTGGCCGTTGCGGGTGGCCTTATCTAGAACGATATTGAGCGCTGTTAGCCCCCGGTCTACCGAATTGCGGGCCGCCTCATTAAATTCGCCGGCGCTCGCAAAGTCCAGTTCCTGCGAAACATCCCAGCCTTTTCTTGTGAACCCGGACGCACGGCCACCGCGCGCATAAGGCGGAAACCCCGGAAATGATGAAAGGGTATCTATATCGGCAATGTCCGAAGCCGTATAAAGCGGTTGAAGGGAAATGTTTTCGAATGTTGAGGAAACGAGTTTTCTATCAAAAGGAGCCCCCTTAAGTTCCTTTTCAACCGACGCCCGCCATACATCGTAGGCGACCGGCTCAAATACATTTATGGATTCATTCGCTCTTTTCATGGCCTAAAAGAAAAACCTCTGAAATAAATTTCCATACGCGACGATGATTCCCGCCGTAACGATCGCCACCATCGCCATGAGCTTAATCAAGATATTCAGTGACGGACCTGACGTGTCTTTGAATGGATCACCAACGGTATCCCCGACCACCGCCGCTTTGTGAGCGGACGATCCTTTTCCTCCGAAATGCCCTTTTTCAATATATTTTTTGGAGTTGTCCCAAGATCCGCCCGCGTTGTTCATCATAATCGCAATCACAAACCCCCCAGCCATTCCACCAGTCAAAAGACCGATCACCCCTGGAATGCCTAGAATCAAACCGGTGGCAAGCGGAATTCCCAATGCGAGGAGCGCAGGGGCAATCATTTCCCGCTGAGCGCCTGCGGTGGAGATCGCCACACAACGCGCGTAATCGGGTTTCTCTGTTCCCTTCATGATCCCTGGATGATCTTTGAATTGTCTGCGAACTTCCTCCACCATACGCCCGGCCGCGCGGCCCACCGCTTTCATGGTAAGGCCGCTGAAATAAAAACTGCCCATCACGCCGACGAATAAACCGCTCAACAACATTGGATTCATGATCGTCAGATCGTAGGCTCTGACGAAATCTGAAATTTTGCTCTGCGCCAATGGAATAAGGATCGTGCCGTCGACAGGCACCGGCGCGCCAGGAAGCGAGAAGGCGTAGCCAGATCCCTTGATCACAAAAAGCCCGCCGTTTTCGTTGGCGAACCTATTGATCCAAAGCTTGATCTCTTCCAGATAGGCCGCCAAAAGCGCAAGCGCGGTGAGAGCGGCGGAGGCCACCGCAAATCCTTTTCCGGTCGCCGCGGTTGTGTTGCCCAGCATGTCAAGCGTATCGGTGCGGGAACGAACATCCGGCCCCAGTCCCGACATTTCTGCGTTTCCGCCGGCGTTGTCGGCAATCGGCCCGTATGCATCTGTTGCGAGCGTGATACCCAAAGTTGAAAGCATTCCCACCGCCGCGATGGAAATTCCATAAAGGCCGTAGCCGGCGTTGGAAAATCCGCCCGCAAAGCCATAGGACGAGAGAATCGCTACCACCACCGCCATAACTGGAATGGCCGTCGAATTCATGCCCACGGCCAACCCTTCAATAATAGTTGTGGCCGGTCCCATACGCGCCTGATCAGAAACGCTTTTCGTTGGAGAAAATCCATCGGAGGTGTAATATTCGGTGGATCGGCCGATGACAATTCCCGCCCCCAGGCCCATGACCACCGCGCCAAAAATTCCCCATCCTAAATTAAGCGCCTGGCACACGGCGGCTGAACAAATAAGGATAAGAACCGATGAGATCCATACGCCCCGGCCCAGAGCCGACAGCAGTTCTTTTTGTTCATCTTCTTCCTTGCACCGAACGGCAAAAATTCCGATTAGAGAAAGAATATTGCCGATCCCCGCGATCAGGAGCGGGGCCATAACATAGGCCAACAAGGTCGTCCCTTCTTTTGGAGCAAGCGCGGCTCCGAGAGCTGCGGTTGCCAAAATAGATCCACAATACGATTCGTACAAATCGGCGCCCATGCCGGCTACATCGCCTACATTGTCTCCTACGTTATCGGCGATAACCGCCGGGTTGCGCGGATCGTCTTCAGGAATGCCCGCTTCCACTTTTCCAACCAAATCCGCGCCCACATCTGCGGCTTTGGTAAATATTCCTCCTCCCACCCGGGCGAACAACGCTTGGGTGCTGGCCCCCATCCCGAAAGTGATCATCACCGTTGTTATTTCCACCAGTTTCGCATGGGCCACTTGCGGGGTCCGCATCAATTCCGTCGTCCAAGTTTCCGCAAGACCAGCATGGGCAATCAACTGTTGTCCCATCCCGAACCAATTGTTTTCGAAAACAAGATCGAGCAGAACGTACCACAACGCGATGTCGAACAAGCCGAAACCGACCACCACAAGCCCCATCACTGCGCCGGATCGAAAGGCCACTTGAAGGCCGCGGTTTAGAGAAATCTTTGCGCCCCACGCAGTTCTATTGGATGCCATGGTTGCGGTCTTCATACCTAGAAATCCGCATAACCCCGAAAAGAACCCGCCGGTCAAAAAGGCAATCGGAACAAACACATTTTGCACATCGGCCCAAGCCAAAATGCAGAACAAGACGAACAACACGACAAAGACGATGCCGACCACCTGGTATTGCTTACGCAGGTACGCGTGCGCACCCTCACGAACATACAAGGCGATCTCTTTCATTTTCTCAGTGCCTTCTTCGGCCTGGGTCATTTGCCAATAGAAGAAGAAGGCAAAACCAAGCGCCAACAGAGATGAAAGCGGTGCAATCAGAAAATAAGCTGGTAACTCATGATTCATAGGTGTTAATACTCCTTAAGATTAAAATGCCGACCTCAACCACGTGTAAAACGGGCCTTTTAACGCTGTCTCGTCGGGAAACGGGAAAAAGAGTCCTTGTCCCGGATCCGCCAGATAAATACCGTCAACGATTGCGCTGTAAATAAAATCATCGTAGGAATGGCGCTCGTATGTCTTTGTCACTTTCTTGGCCTCAACGAGTTCCTGAATGCAATTTTGCAGATGAGGCAGGTTGGTATAGGGCAAATCGGCCGAGTTGGTTACATGGATCGGATCTGGCCCGAGCTTCATTCGCGCGTAAAGGATTTTCGGAATCCTCAGTGGATTATTTTCATCGGTCAGGAATTGGCCGAAATCCAACGGATCCAGCTGGGAAACAACCATGGGACGTACCGGCGCCAACTCCTGATAAAAAAACACTCCCCCCCTGTGCGGATGCTGGGTGACAGGTTGAATCTTCTGCGGGGAAATGGCCAAATCCCGGCCGTCTTTCGTCACCAAATGAAGAGTCCGAATGTATTCGGTCGGAATCCTCTCCAGCACCCGATATAAAGACAGATAAACGGATTTCTTAAGAGTTCCCGTCGAATCCGGCTTACATTCGTTTCGACCACGATCCAAATCAAACTCTTTTGATTTAAAATCATCCGCCAATTCCAGATACACGACCTTTCCACGCGACATTTGCTGGCTTCCTATGGCCATATAGGATCCGAATTCCTCCGGCGGCAACATGGAAGCCAACAACGCCTCCATCGGATAAGCCAATAAATAAAAATACACTTTCATATATTTACCCCCTGACACTCGCAGAATGATCTGAGTGAATTCAATTCGGAATCTCCTCCACCAGCACGTCGTGTTTATTTCCGCCAATGGACATCACAAAATGTTTTGCGTTCGGCGGAATTTTCATCGAGGGCTTTACGGGTTTAAGCAGTGCCTCCACCTGCTGAGGGAACATGGCGTAAAGAACCGCCACTTCATCGCTGGCCGGCAATTCTTTCGCTTTAACTTCTGCGCGCCATTTGTCCATCCCCGGAGGCAAGAGATCAGCCGGCCGGCCTTCAATCGGTTTTTTCCCTGATTGTTTTTCAACTTCTTTCAAAACATCCGGATCAATCGGCGCCGGTGTCTGCCCATACTGCCCCAACGCCACCTCAATCACCGGTTGAGAGATGACTTTCCAACGGCCGAACTTCACGTTAAGCATCGCTTGCGTCCCGACAATCTGAGACGTAGGCGTGACCAAGGGGACCCAGCCCAAACATTTCCGGACATAGGGGACCTCCTGCATCACTTGGTCGAATTTATCCATCATGTTCTGCTCTTTCAGTTGTGTACGGAAATTACTCAGCATTCCACCTGGGACCTGACAGGTCAGCGCGTCACAATCCACGCGTTCGTTGGCGGGACTGGTAAATTCTCCGAGCTCTTTATAAATCTTCTCGAAGTGCGTACGCAGTTTGGCCAATCGAGGGCGATCAAAATCGGGATACCGAGAGTGGCCTTCCAGCATCACCATCATCCGAATCGTGTCTGGCTGCGCCGTCCCATTGGCAAAGGGAGCGATGGACGTTTCGATTGTGTCGACTCCGGCCTCGATCCCGGCCAAATATGACTGTGCCGCCAACCCGGCTGTGTCATGGCAATGCATGACAATAGGGATCTTAATTTTCGCCTTAAGTTTCTTGATGAGATTGAAGGCGACTTGCGGCGCTAAAATGCCGGCCATGTCTTTAATTCCGAGGGAGTCGCACCCCATTTCTTCAAGCGATACCGCCATTTCGACGAACGCATCCACCGTGTGCACGGGACTGATGGTGTAACAGATCTCCCCCCGCGCGTGCTTGCCGGATTTCTTGACCGCCTGGATGGCCACGGCCATGTTCCGCAAATCGTTCAGCGCGTCAAAAATGCGAAATATATCCATGCCCGCGTTGGCGGTGCATTGAATGAACGTTTGCACAACATCGTCCGGGAAACTGGCGTACTGAACGATGTTTTGCCCACGCAACAACATGATCTGCGGCGTATGGGGCGCCTCTTTCTTAAGTGTGCGAATTCGATCAAACGGATTTTCCTGAAGGTAGCGCAGACAGGAGTCGATGGTCGCCCCGCCCCATGTTTCAAGACCCGCAAACCCCATCGCGTCCAGATCGGGCGCAATGGGGACCATTTGCGATGTTTTCATGCGCGTAGCGGCCAACGATTGCTGGCCATCACGGAGGACGGTGTTGTTTATTAATACCGGTTTCATTGTTTAATTATCAACGACGTGGAAGCGAACCTCTTTGGATAACCGCCATTTGTCTTGTGCGCCGCGGGCTCTCACGGTGATCGCATGCGTGCCCTTGACTCCGGGGTTCCAATCAAACCACCAATGCCCGGCCGCATAGCGACAGGAGATCCATGTCCCCCCATCAAATGAAATCTCGACATCGGACCCGGCTTGCGCCGATATGCGAATGGCGTAATGTCCAATCCCGATATTTTCCCGATCTCGCGGATAATCAATTTCAGGCGAAATCTCTTTTTCATTTTTATTCTGTGCTGAACTGTCAGCTTTCTTGGGTGACCGAGTTTTTGTCGTCACATAAACCTCCTTTACTTATTCCTTCAGCTTATTGTTGTTTAATCACGCCGTGATTTCCAACTCATTGCGTTAATATTGCCGATAAGCAATACTAATCGCATGAAAGGATCCCGACTTTGCCTTGAATATTTCAAGACGTTCCGAGACTTGGCGAAAACAAAAAGTTTTCGGCAAGCGGCAGCCTTAAGTTTTTTAACCCAATCCGCGATCAGCCAGCAACTCGCTTTTCTAGAGAAACATTTCGGAAAGAAACTTATCGAGAGAACAAAAGGACAGTTCCTCCTTACGCCGGAAGGCCTTTTGCTACTGGAAGCATCGAGGTCCATACTGGAGACGGAAAGAAAAGTTAAAGAGGAAATCCAACAGCTTCCCGACGAAATTTCAGGAAGCGTTTTGGTCAAATCAGCTTACAGCGTGGGGCTTCACCTATTGCCGCCATTAATAAGAAACTTCATGAAAAAATTTCCAAAAATTAAATTGAACTTGGAATATTCCCATTCCGACCGAATCCTTGCCGAGGTGCTATCGGGAACCTGCGACATCGGCATTGTCATCTTGCCCTGTGCGGAATCTGAAAAATTCGAAATCCACCCATTCATAGAGGAAAAACTCAACTATATTTGTTCGCCCTACCATCCCAACGCCAGAAAATCGCGCGTGTCACTTTCCGATCTGCAAAATGAATCCTTTGTCGCTTTCTATAAAAACCTTCAGACGCGCCAATTAATCGATGGTATTTTCAGCAAACACGGCATTAGCGTTAACGTTATTCACGAGGAAGAGAACATCGAAACATTAAAACGCGTGGTGGAGGTGGGTGGAGGTGTTTCCATTCTTCCCGAGGCCGCCGTTTTGCTGGAGGTAAAAAACAAAACGCTAAAAAGCATCCCCTTTGCGGAAGGACCGTTTTATCGCAAAGCTGGAATCGCGACCAAACGTGGCCGGCAATTATCGCGTGCGGAACAAACTTTAATCCATTGGTTTTTTAGTAAAAAATAGGCGGGTGGACATAAAAAAAGCCCTTCACGTCCAAAACGTGAAAGGCTTTCAAGTGAATGCTTAAATGGTTGCGGGAGTAGGATTTGAACCTACGACCTCGAGGTTATGAGCCTCGCGAGCTACCAGGCTGCTCCATCCCGCGCAGTACGTATAGCATACTGGTATTCAGGTAAGCAAATCACTAAAGTCTACGCCTATGGACAAGCCCCCCCGCACCATCGCGCTGCTTTCCGATTCCACGGGCAACTTAGGTGAGTATTTCGTCCGCGCGCTTATGTCCCAGTTCCCGAAAAACGCCTTTCGTTTCCGTGTTTACAGTTTTATTAAGGACAGCGAGGAACTGAAACTCCTATTCCGCGAATTGATGCCCCAAAATCCCATTATCTTTCACACAACAGTATTTGGACATATGAAAGAAAGCATTCGGGATTTATCGAAGAAAAACGGTTGCCCTGAATTCGACTTAACGGGCGGGGCCATGAAATTTCTGGAAGGTGCGATCCAACTTCAAGCGCATGCGAATTTGGACGCCCTACACGAACTCAACCAGGAATACGACCAACGCATTGCCGCAATTAATTACACCGTTGAACACGACGACGGACTCAGCGGACCGACGCTCGAAAAAGCCGACATTGTTCTCATGGGGATCTCTCGCACCTCAAAAACACCCACCAGCATTTACCTGGCTAACAAAGGCTATAAAGTCGCCAACATTCCGATTGTCGTTGGCAGCGCCCACCATGAAATGATCAAAAAATACCCGCGCCTGCGCGTTGTAGGACTCACTATAGATCCGGAAAAACTGATAGAGGTACGGCAACGGCGCGCCGAACAGGAAAATATCCCGAGATCCGACTACACCAACCGGTCAGCAATAGAAGAAGAAATAAAAACAGCCATGCTCTTTTTTTTAGAACTTGGCTGCCCCATTATCAACGTAACTAATCATGCTGTGGAAGAGACGGCAGCGTTGATTCTTAAAGCATTAGAGATGCGTTAACCCAGGCCACCTTTAATGCTCAGCAATTCTTTAATAAAGCAAGCTAAGCGGCCCATCGGCTCTCCTTCTGCAGCGTCCATTTAAGCGGCAAGGACCAGGATGAGAGGGGCGTGTCGTTTCCCTCGATTTCCCCCCTCATTCTGGCCCATACCATATCTTCCCGGCTGGCGATCCGCGCATTGCGGATGGACGGCTTCGCTTCCCGGAACAAACCGATAAAACGGCTAATCAACGGCTCCCGAACGGTGTGGATCGGGCTGTGAGTGCTGCAAAATCCATTGCACGTCGGCGCGAGGGCGGGTTTTTCAAAGCGTAACTGGCGTTTCATTACATTCTCCCTTGTCCGGCGTAGCCTTGGCGACGCCGGATCATTTGTAGTTTCGCCGCAGCTCAACGACGACTCCGATAATCTCAAAAGGGGTATCAACGATGGGTTGGTAGCGCGGATTGGCCGGCTCCAGGGTTTTCTTACCGTTGCGGGTTTTAAGGCGCTTTACAGTCGTTTCATCGTCCACCCGTGCCACAACGATGTCCCCCTCGTTGGCTACGGGCTGCATGCGGACGATGATTCTGTCGCCTTCCAAGATACCGGCGTCAATCATGGAGTCGCCTTTGACTTTCAAGGCGAAGTGCATGGACGGGGACATACCACGTGAAGCCGGAAGGTGGCCTTCGACATTCTCCAAGGCCAGGTGGAGGGGGCCGGCGTGCACACGGCCCAAAATCGGAATTTCCCCCAAACCCGTGACCAAGCGGAGACCACGGGAAATCATGTCTTCTTTTTCGAGGGCGCCTTTGCGGCGGAGCGCTTCAACCTGGTCTTGGACCGTGCCGACCGACAGATCGAAGTGCTTGCCGATTTCGCGCAGCGAAGGTGAGCGGTGGTTCTCATCGACGAAAGACTGAATGAAGTCGAGGATGGCGCTCTGTTTGGGTGTCAGCTCATTGTTCATGAGCAGGATGGTACCCTACATACGTAGGGTATGTCAACAACTATTTTAAAACTTTCTTTTTAGCGGACGAGAGTGAGCCGAACTTCGCGGTTTCCGTCCTTGATAATGGAGGCTTTGGCCTCGACGTCGCCCTCTTGCCGCGGGCCGGCGGCGCCGTCCTGATCCAACCGGGCCACCACGGAAATATCGCCGTCATAGAAACCTTCCCCCGCCATATTGTCTTGCTCCGTGAGCGTGAACGACACCGGGAATTGGGGTGACGTTATCCGGCGGACCGCGATGGGCGGGCCTCCGCCTTCCGGTGTGCGGATAAAAATAAAGAGCGCCGGGTAGTTCTGAACGCTGGCTGCGATGGACGGATCCAGGGCCACGGTGCCTTCCGCATACAGCTGTCCGCGGTCGAGCGGCGTGCCGATCTGCGGCTGGCCGGCTGAGTCCTCACGAAGAGGAGCGCCGACAAAGTAAGCGAGCGCAAGACCAATGGCGATAAAGATGACGACGTATTTGCTGTCTTTCATTATTAAGAATCCTTTTTAGCGGTCATTTGAGATTTATAAAGAGCTTGTTCGGCCGCGTGCAAAAGCGCTTCCGGAAGTTTTTCCGGGCTCGGGAAAAACACCGCGGCCGACCAAATGGTGAATTTGTGCGACCCGTACGGCGTTCCCGATTCGAACAAATTGGTCGACACCACGCGGCGCACACGCTCCATTACGTCCGCGGCGATCTTCTCATCAGCCGGCGTCAGGATCGCGCAGAATTCGTCCGAACCGGAGCGAAACGCCTCATCATAAACGCGCAGCGCCTGGCGGATCGTGGCAGCGACGCGGCGCAGGAACTCGTCCCCCTCGCCTTGCCCGAACTCGTTGTTAAATTGTCCGAACCCTTCGATGTCCCAGAGCACCAGCGCGAAGCGTTCTTTCTGGCGTTCGCTTTTGGCCATGGCTTCCTGCAAACGGCGCAGCAAATGCCGGCGATTGTAGAGCTGAGTGACGTTATCCCGCAGGGACTCCTGCGGCGGCGGAACCACTTGTTCCGGCATTACTCGTACGTCGGCACGAACTTGTGCAAAACAAGCCCGAGCAGAGCAAACTGAGCTAACCAATCGATCAGATTTGCGAACACGAAATCACAGGGAAAAGCGAACCAATTCCAATACATTAAGTCCGACGTTACCCATCCCATAAAACCTATCGTCGCCAACAAAAGCACACGTGCCCCCAAGCCTTGAACACGATCGCGCGAAAACGTGAGGATGAGCATGGAAACAATAGAGGCGGTCAAACCAATCAAGAAACTGATCAAAAATTTTCCGGGGCTCATGGGATCATTTCCCTCTGGACTAAAAACAAGCACGCCGACCGGTCCCGCTTTGTGCCGAGCCATACAGGCTTCCATCTCTTCCTTGCTAGCGCCTGGCTGATGATGTGGAAACGCATAAAAACCAGATTCCTTGACCACCACTTTGAGGGTATCTGAAACCAATTGTTGCTCGGGCAGCGGTTTCATCGATTTATTATGAAACGGCAGCGCCATCCAGGAAACGGCTCCCCACGCAAAGTAAACCACAGCTCCCAAAACCATTCCAAGAATCATTTTCTTCATTTGCGACTCCTCATGTGATTTTTTTGTTTTTGGCGATGGCCCAATCCATTAGCCCCGGAAAAAACACATTCCCCCAGTGCAAAAGCTTGGCGTCCGCGGTCGGGAGAAGCTCCCGCTTCTCTTTCTCGCATCCGTCGACAATGATTTTGCAAATTTTATCGACCGGGTGGAGCGGAAAACTTCGTTTTCCGCCACGGCCATGCTTCGTAAAAAACGGCGTATCGACGCCCGGCGGGCAAACCGTCATCACGCGGATGTTTTTCTTCTTCAGTTCCGGACGGATCGATTCGGCCAGGCCCTGCATCGCGAATTTGGAGGCGCAATAGGCCGCGCTGGTGGCGATGCCGCGCTTCCCCACGATGGAGGTGACAAACACCATCAGCCCCCCCGTTTTCTCCATAAGCGGCACCGCGGCCCAAACAGCATAGGCCCCGGCCATGAAATTGGTGTCCATAACGGCGCGCACGTCGGTCTCGCTGTTTTGCATGAACGTGCCGGGCGGCGTCGAAATACCGGCATTGGAAATAAAAACATCAATGCGCTTAAACCACTCGAACGCTTTTTCAGCGAGATAAATCATCTGCGCGCGGCTGGTGACGTCGGTTGGAATGCTGATCGCTTCTCCGCCTTTGGCGCGGATCTCCGCCACGGCGCGGCCAAGCTCCGCCGCATTGCGCGCGGCGAGAACCACTTTGGCGCCCTTGGCGGCCATTTGCATGGCGAGCTCCTTGCCGATACCGCTGGAAGCCCCGGTGATAACGACGACTTTGTCTTTTAATTTCATGTCAGGACAAAAAAAAGCGCCCCCGCTGTGCTGCGTAGCGGAGACGCTTTTTTAATCAAGATCGGCTGGTTTATTTGAGGTGTTTGCCGACGAGCTTCGTCATTTCGAACATGTTGACGGTTTTCTTTCCGAAAATGGCTTTCAACGCGTCGTCGCCATTGATGTTCCGTCTGTTCTTCGAGTCCTGAAGCTTGTTCTTTTTAATGTACGCCCAAAGTTTCTTGGTGACTTCGGTGCGCGGAAGCGGTTTGCTGCCCACGACTTCGGCCAAGAGAGCAGAAGGTGTTAAGGGTTTCATGAATGCTTTATTCGGTTTGCGTGCCATGTTTCCTCCTAAGATTGAGCAGCTTAAGGCTGGGATTTAATCCCTAAATCGGTTTCACTCGGCCGTTTGCTGTGGGAGGAATATAACTAATTATACGGGAAATGCGCTATGAGAAATTTTGCCGTGGCTTACGCGGCGCGAAGCGCCATGCGCACGGCGTTTAAGTTCGGCAAGTGAGAAGCGGAAATTTCGATGGCGACCAGCGCTTCCGTGACCAGGTAAATCGCGTACTGGGATTGAACGAGCTGCCACTCGCTTTGCGACAGACCAAAGAAGTTTTCGGGCACACTGACACCGCTTAATATAAGGATGTTCATCGCCATTTTAGCCCGATCCGCCTCGGAAAGGCTCAAAACAAGATCCATTACGGTCGTTTTTTGCGTGCCCGGAACCAGGATCAACCGGCCATTTTTGCGCAAACGCTCCAACGACGGATGCGCGGCGATGTTCTTGAACGCGGCGGAACCCGCGTCGTAGCCGACCACCAATTTATCGTTGCGTCCGTTATGGCGGAGCAGTTCCGCCGACAGGCGCAGCAGTTGCTCCTCGCTTTCCACCCAGCTGACATGGGCACGCGCGGTTCTGCCGCGGAACGGGATTTGATTAAGCGCGCTAACCGCATTGTCGTGGCCCGCCTTCTCCAGCAGCGCCTGCGCACGGGAAACGGCGTTGGCGTACTTCGCCCGCGTGCCGTCGTCCGGACGTTTGAAGAACAACTCCGGCTCGGTTAATTCCAAAATGCGGCGCACAATTTCGTCTTCTTCGCTCAATTCCTCGATAAGTTCATAGCTGATGTTTTCCATTCCCGGGAGGTTGCGTGCCCAAATGAAATATTCGAGGCCGCCTTCTCGAATGCCGACGATGTATCCCGCCCCAATTAACTTGCTGGCTTGCTCAATATTAATGCGGCGCGCTTCCACAGGATTCTTTAACGGCGACAATGAATCGACAACTGTGATCACCTTTTTCCGATTGGACGCGAGCGCCGCCATTTCTTCCGCCATTTCAATGGCGGCAATGCGGTCAATGAGTTCATATTCCGTTTTCGCCGGGATGATCGGGCCATCTTTCGGCGCTGGGAGCCGCGTTTTATTCCAATAAAGGAAATTTCCAACGGGCGATTGACTGCGCAACGTCACGCGGAACGCCTCGAACTCTTTTGAGTCTGTTTTGCTCGGGCTAAAACGCCACAAACGATTCCCCCCAAAGGACACAAACGTGTCGAAATCAGCCAAATCGTTTTTCGTCATATGCCCTTTTCCAACCGTCAGCGCGTCGTCGGTTACCTGGGTCACCAGCACGCGCCTCTTGGTCGCGCTATCGAGACGGAATGAATAATGATTGTTGCCGACAATAGCCGACATCGCAAGGACCGCTGGAATATCAAGAATCTCCACTGGCCCTTCTTTAACGCGAACGATCAGCTGCGCTTCAATCAGCTCGTGCAGACGCTTGTGAACGCGGCTCAGAATGGTAGTGGCCTCATCGCGGGTTAAATTATTCGCATACGCACGGCGGCGCAGGTCGAGCAATTCGCCGGTCGCTTCCGTTTGGTAAATCCCCTCACTGCGCACGTCGTTAAAATACGCGTCGAACTCGTCTAGACTAACCCCTCTTTCAAGCAACGAGCCGAGCCATCTCTCCTCAATGGTCGCCATTTTATTTCTGTAGTCGTAAACCGCCTTGATTGTTGTCGCGACTTTATTCACGATGTAGTGGATTGCCACAGGCAATAAGAATATGACCCAAGCGGACGTTGCGAAATACGTGAGACCGATGCCCGTCGCCGACATTATGCCCGCAGGCAAGCGGTACCATTTGCTCTTGTCGTGTCCAAAATAAAACAGCCCCCACATAATGCCGTGAGTCCAGCGCGCAACACTCCAGGAGAAGGGCGCGTTGCTCGTAATTAAATAAACCGGAACGGAAATCAACGCCGTGGGCAGCAAAACAAAGAAAGCGTTCTCCAATAGGAATGCCCACTTCGCATAGGTTTCTGGCGACAAAAATGGGAAGGCAAGCAAACGAAAATCATCCATGACCGCGCCAGAATAACTGCCCGCACGAGCCGCCGGCAGGTTCTTTCTAAAGATGAAATACTGAAGCCCCCCTTCTTCTATGGCAACCACAACGCCTCGCCGCAAAAGCGTGTCCAGTCTCATCGCATCCACTAGCGTTGAATTGGCTGGGTTTTGAAGTGGGGAGAGCGCATCAACAACCGTGGCGGACATTAAATTATTTGCAGGGAAGAACATTACTTCACGCATCAATTCTCTTGCCTGATTAATGTCCAACACGCGGTATGGACGAGACTGAGCGATCTTTCGAACTTGCCCGGCACGGCGCGCTTTCACCAATGAAAGGACCATTGGCAACGCAAAAGAATGTTCAAAATGAAGCTGATAAACGGGCAGATCGGTCGATCGCTCCGGATCTCGCGAAAGCTTAAATTTACGTCCGTGTCCCAGTTCAACAAGAGAATCCACAACCCCCTTGTTTTTAATTTCACTCTCGCTCAAAACTTTGCCCATCTCATCGACATTATGCACCCGGTGCCGCATGATATACGGGCTCTTGCTTTTTTCATCGACTACCAACGAATATTCATTTACACCAGATACCAACGTGAGCGGTAAAACCACTGGAATATCGCTATAGGCCGATATGTCCCCCAGTCGTTGGCGTTCCATTACTTTAACGATCAATGGAGCCTCGATAGTGCGATTCAGATTCTCCTGAATACGCAGCAGCATCTCGACGATCTGTTCCTGCGTCATCTGTTCCGTGGTCAGGCCGTTAACAACTTTAAAAAGGGGCTTTTCACGTATGAGCGGTGAATTTTGCTGCGCCAGCAATACAAACTCATCGAAAGCTTTCAGATCGGGCGCGTTAAGAATGACCGCTGTAATCTTTTCTTCTGCGCGACGAATTTGTTCTTCGACGGGGAGCTTTTTCGCATATATATCCGCGATGACATTGACCAGAAAATGGGCAGTCAACGGCACGCCAATCAAAATGGGAACGCTCGTCGTGAAGTACAGCGACGCAAGACTGGCCATCGTCACAATTCCCGCCGGGATTCGACGCACAGGCCCGTATGGCCAATGCGCAACGTAGAACAACGCCCACGCGCCCACGTGATACCAGTACGCGGCATCGGCCTGAATAAATAAGAGCGGCAGGGCGATCAGCCCGTTCTCGAGGACGTGAGCAAAGCGGTTGTAGGTTTCGATGTCCATGCGCGGGAACAGCGCCTTGCGGACCCAATCCAACCGCGCGCCGCCCTTGCCCTCGGTAATATTGAAAAGCTCGATCAACCTCTCATAGGCGATTTCTGCCTCTTGAAATTTTTGGCGGGCGCTGGGATCATTTGGATGATAGTCGGGATGCACCGTTTTAAAATAAGCCCCCGAAATCAGCTGCGCTTCGGCGCGCGAAACACGCGTGCCAGGCACAAATCCCATGCGGCGCAGTACGGTATTATTGGGGACGGAAATTTTTACGCCCGCGAACCGGATATCATGCGGCAAGCGGTCGCGCATCGCGGCAATCTGCGCTGGCGTCGCCGTTTTGCCGATGACTTTCAATAAGAAATCGAACCGCACCAGCGGGCTGCCCTGCCCCATGTTGTGCAAGCGCTCGCCATTTCTGGTGTGCGGGCCGCGGGAAATCCGGTCCATAACGACAACCAAGTTAATGCGCTTAATGCTCTCCAGCGTCCCATCCGGGAAAATTTTTGCCAGCAATTCCAGCGCGAGCTCGTCTTTAACGGGCGCTTTTTCGACAATGGGCCGGGCGCGGGGCGCCGGCTCCGGTTTCGGCGGAACCAGCGGCTCGTTGGGTTTCAGCGGTTCCGGCGCCGGCTGTTCGCGGAACGGCTGGTCTATATCGGCCCATTCCGTCATACCGAAAACGGCGTCAGCCAAATGCGGCGGGAGCTTTCTGGACATTTTCGTCGGCGGATTTTTCTTGCGCGAAAAGATTTTGACGATGCCGAACGTCAACGCGAAACCGACCAGAGCCGCCATGACAGACGTGTTGCCGGCGCCGTTCGGAAATTCGGAGCCGAGGAGCAAAAGCGGCATGAACGAATACGCCGGGTTTTGCGGAGCCCACGGCTTCAGGCGGTACATTTTGGATTCGTCGTCATACCCCAAACGCAAATAGCGGACACGGGCCCCCATGCGCATAAGGAACGCATCGATCGGGACCGACCAACGTTCCTGCGCAATCGCCGCGTTCGCCGATGTGTCCCTAAGCGCTTCCAAAAATATCCCCATGTCGCGCTCCATGCGTTCCGGCTGCGTCCGATTGAGACGGGCCGCAACACTCGGGATATAGTCGGTTAAGAACTCAAGAATCGGCTCGGCGTTCGATACCGGCAGCGAATTCGACACCCCGCGCTGGAAATAGACCAACAACTGGTCGAGGATCCGGCCAATCTGTTCCGTCGACGGTCCCGGATCCTCCATCACCTCGTCCGCGCCCGCCCACATCATCAACGCCTGAAGTGGTATCTGATCGAATTCGCGGTGGTTAACGGTGAATTCGTTAAGAACCGTATCGATCGCGTCAGCGGCCAGGTGGTCCACGTCCATGTCGAGAGAGATTCGGATCGGAATCAAATGGCCGAAGTGAGGGCCGTCAAACAATTCACGCGAGGTGGAATTGATGGCCGCGGGTTCCAGCAACTGCGCGGCCACCGGGCGGAACATGTCGTTGTACGAAAGCAGTCTGATGAGATCGTTAATGTTTTCAACGGTGGCGTTGGTGTACATATCAATCCACAGTGGCGAGTCCGCCGACGTAATTCCAATTAAACGGGAAATGGCATACAGCGCACGGTCGTTCTTACTGTCCATGGTTCCGCTCCAAAAATGGTTATAGGCGAGTTTGATGTTGGCCAGCGCGTCGATCACGTCGCCCAAACCAATCAAGTCGTTGCGGATCTGCCACAAAAGTTCAAACGCATCCCACGCGAAAGCTGCTGAGCGCTCGCTCAGGGTCAAGTCACTCAGTAGGTACTGCATGTGGGATTTATCAACGCTGGGCCGCGTCGTTTCATTAACGAGGATGGCCTTAAACACTTCCATGGCCTTGGTGCGGACCATGTCGTTGTTGCCGTCCATCTCCGCCAGAACCGTCGTAATATCATCCGCACTCAAACGGGCGACGCGGTCATTTAAGAGCAGCGTGTGCAAAACGCCGAGCTGGTCGTATTTGTCGCGTATGCTCGCGGCCCGGCGCAATTTGTCCAGCACATCGCCGACAAGCCGTTTCCGGCCGCCCAAAGAAGCAACCGGCGCGATATTTCCGAAACGGGTGTAAAGAACGAGGGCGTTATAAACGGCGTGAGTTGAAATAGCGGCAAGCGTGGCGAGGGTGGGCGATAAGTAGAAATAAAATTGAACGAAAATGAATCCGGCGGCGGTGCGCTTAGCCAAATCCCCCTTCCATGTGTCCGACACCGCGTCCGCCCACCATTCGGCAATGGTGTGCGCCGCCGCGAAGAAGAAGCCGCCCCATAACAGCAAGCCCATAAGGCCGCCAAAACCACCGAGCCATTGGAACGCGATTGTTTCCCAAACCGCCGCGCCAACGATGGTAAACGCGGGGCTTTGAATCCAGGGATAAAGAATGGACAGAAGCCGCTTATCGTCCGGAATGACCACGCGCACATTGCTGTTGACCAAGCCGAGAATGCGTGCCATATCAATCTTGGGCAGCACCTCACGCATCACCTTTTCATCCATGTGCGACAAAATATTAACGACGGACTGCGGCCGCAGCGAATTGAACATGTCCATGAATCCCGGTGATTCAACGGTAAAAATTTCAATTCCGCGGCTTGCTGCCTGCGCCTTTATTTCCGGTTCAATCTGCGGAGAAATCATCAGCGACAGGGCCCGCCCCCAGGTATCGCCGTCGCCAAGCATAAACAAAAGCGCCATGCCCGCGATGTAGGGATCTTCATAATAGGACGTGCGGAAAAACGCCTCCAATTGTGCATGTTCTGCGGTCGCGATATGCGCGGCAATCGCGTCATTACCGCTCCGAATGATCGCGCGCACGGCCTCAAGATCGGCGCCGGACGGCGGCGGCAAATGACGCGGCCAATGGCTTGGCACTTCTTCTTGGGTTGCGACCGGCGCATCCGCCGTTTCCCGATTATTTACCGGCGGCAATTGAATAATGAAGCTGACCTTCTCGTCTTCATTACCCATGTAGAAAAGGATGTCGGAATCCGTTGCCTGCTGCTGAACCAAGTACAACCCTTGCCCCATCCCACCCAAGGTCGATGTACCCTTGGGTGCCCGCTCGCCCAAATAGTTGTGTCGGAAATTGGGAATTTTCGTCGAGAAGAACGGCATGAGGAACAGCGTCAGCAAATCAGATTCTTTGGCGTTTTCAAAACCGGCGGCCTGCAGGTTCTCAAGGTGGGCGATAGTTTCATTAAGCCGATACGCGTTTTCCTGGGTGACGATGCCGGCAAAGTACACGCCGCCCCGCTCGTATTGCCGGTTCTCCACTTGAACGGTTCGAATTTCCCTTAACGTCTCCAACACCTCGGGCAGCTTGGCGCGCACGCTGTCAAAGTCGATTTTCCCGGGAATGGAAATTTCAATAAATTTAACGTCCGCATCGTTTAACGGATCGGTAAACAAATTAATTTCCATTTCCGCGAGCGCGTCGCGGGCTCTGGCCTGACGGTGCGAGGCCAAATAATTATCGACGTCGTTCTTCGTGACCTCAAATACGGCGTAAAGAAGAAAATTAAAGATGGTCTCGTTGGCGAGCGCTGTTTTTCCGCCTGGCGTGGCGTTCAACTTAGCGAGCGCGAACAACACAGCTTCATTGGCGTTATTAAAGTCCGGCATCTTAATTGTCGTGCGCGCGTGTTTCCGGCGCTCCAAATGCGGAAGGCGTTCGGTATTCTTCGCTTTAATCAAGTCGGCCGTCTTCTTTAATTCCAACCACGCGCGGCGCCAATCTTCCGCCGTCGCAAACATGTTTTTCTCGGTGCCGGGCGGATAGAAAAGCTTTTGAAATGCCTTTGCCAAGGCGGACACTTGTATCCCCTGCTCTTTTTTCCCGCCGCGGTATATCAGCGACTCATTTTGCGCCAGGAAAATCGCCATCGCATCGCGGACATCCTGCTCCTCCGGTATGGCGGCATTCGCATCGCGGTGATGCTTAAGAATTTCTTCGACAAAATAATTAATCGCTTTCTGGTCTCTCTGTTCCAGCGTGAGGCTCGGGCCTTTCGCGGGCCGTTGGCGGCGTTGAATTGGCTTATTGAAAAAAGGAGGCGCATGCCGTGGAATCGGCTGAGCGCTTAAGTTGAAAAACTCTTCGGCGCGATCTTCAAGCGTGTCTTCATCCAAAACCGCCTGCCAATCGTCCCCGGTGCGCGGAATATTCACGTTCGGCAGCCCTTCCTGCAGCATTCGCGCCTGCAATGCGCGTTTCACGCGTGCTTCGCCGTGCACCAAGAACGTCGTGCTGGGATTTACCGCTTTGGCCAAGCCGACCAAGTCATCGGCATCGCCATGGCCGCTGAAACTGTGCATTTCCACCTCGGCTGTGATCTGCAAAGGACGGCCGTCCACGACAACGTTACGGCTTCCATCCAAAATTTCACGGCCCAGGGTGTCCTCAAATTGATGACCGACAAACATAACCGCGTTATTCTCATCAGCCGCTAATTTTTCCAGATAGCGCACCGAAACACCGCCCTGCAGGGACCCCCCGGCCGCTAGAACGACATAAGGGCCATTCTCGTGGCCGCGCAAAAGGCGCTGGCGCTGCATTTCGCCGGAGACGAAGGTAAATCCACCCCTGAGCAAAGCGAGCATTTCCATTTCACGTTTGGTCGGTTCTTTAATTTTCTTAAGCCGGCTAATGAACAAGCGCAGAACAGCCGCGGCCAACCCATCGATATAAATTTTTGTATCCGGGAGCCGATGGCGAATCGTCAGCAAAACGTCGATGTTGCGGCCGGTGGAAAAAACGGGAATGAGCACTTTGGCGTTACGCGCCAAATGTCTGGCCAAACTCTGAATGAATCTTGCCTCGCGCTGACCTCGGCTTTCATCTCGGACCGTAGAGCCATACGTCGATTCGGTAATCAGATAATCGACGGGGCCGATGCCCGCCACGTCAAACGGCGCCGATCCATGTATGGGCTCTTGCGAAAAGTCACCCGTGTAAAGAATATTGCCTTGCGGTGTGGCGATGTAGATAAGCGCGGCACCGGCCACATGCGATGTCGGCCTAAAAAGAACCTTAATGTTCGGCGCCAGTTCGTACCATTCATCGGGCTGTACCGCATTCCAGTGACGGCTCATCGCTCGCATATTCTCGAAAATAGAGCGGCGCTGCTCTTGCTCTTGCAGCCCAATGCTGCTGCTGAGCATCATCTGCGCAATCGCACGTGTGTCCGTCAACGAGAACACCGGCGCTTTGTGTTCGGCAAAAACGCGAATCGTGTCGCCGATATGGTCGCGGTGCGCGTGCGAGACGAG
>CAZCJA010000032.1:0-25186 GCA_964499015.1 uncultured Elusimicrobia bacterium | reverse complement strand
TTAAAAACGAAGAAGCGCATATCGCCGAAACCGTTCGCCATTGTTTGAGCTCGCGCTATCCGTCCGACCGCCTGGAAGTCATGGTGGTCGACGACGGTTCCACCGATAAAACATGGAATGTTTTGACGGAGTTAAAAGCCAAAGACGACCGCATCGCCATTTATCAGTTCCCCGAGAACCGCGGCAAGCGTCACGCGATGGCGCTCGGCACGCGCAAAGCCAAAGGGGACATCCTTATTTTTATTGATTCCGACACGTTCCTCGAGCAAGAAGCAATTTACCGTCTGGTGCAGCCATTCGCCGATCCGCGCGTGGGCGCGGTCGCGGGACACACGCTGGTCATCATCGAAGAAAATAACTTTTTTTCCAAAATGGAAGCGGTCCGTTATTACGTTTCCCAGCGCATCATGAAGGCCGCCGAAAGCGTTTTTAACGCTGTCACCTGCTGCCCCGGCCCGTTGTCGGGGTACCGCAAAGCGGCGGTTTTGCCAATTCTCGACGAGTGGGAAAACCAAATGTTTCTGGGCGCAAAGGCGACCTTCGGCGACGACCGCAGTTTGACCAACTATATTCTCCGCAATTACCGCGTTGTGTATCACGCCGGGGCGCGTTGCGCGACCTATGTGCCGAACACGCTGAAAGTGTTGATCCGCCAACAGCTGCGCTGGAAAAAATCCTGGTTGCGCGAACTGACGGTCGCGGGGCGCTTCATGTGGACCAAACACCCGATCGCGGCGTTATCGTATTACGCGGCGATGGTGATCACCCTGGTGTCGCCTCTGATCGCACTTGGCGCGCTGGTCGGCCTTCCAATTATCGGGGTACCCTTTAACTTCTTCGGCTATTTGAGCGGGTTGCTTTTGGCGTATGCGCTGCTCGGCCTGATTTTTTATTACCACACGCGCTCGCCGCACTGGTTCTATGGCCTGTACTTCGCGCTCTTGTACGTTTGCATATTCTCATTTCAGACATATTACGCGCTGGTAACGGTCCGCGAAAACCAGTGGGGGACGCGATGAGCGGGCTCGCCTTGCCGCAGCGCGACACGTATTGGCGCCAATGGGCCGTTACGCTTGTTCTTATTTTAGGCGGATGGTTTACGTATTTGCATATGACGCGTCCCGCCCCGGTTCCGCAAATGCCCGCCGCTTCTATTGATGCCAAGGCCGATCACTATCTCATTTTGCGCATGCCGGCCATTACATCTCAATATGAATCCGGCATAGAGACGATGCGCGTGCGTTACGGCGAATGGCTCAAAGCGCTCACCGCGGCCGGTTTCCGCCCTTTGCTTTTTTCCGAATTGCGTCGCCTAAACGCCGATGGCGCGCCGGTGCCGCCGAAGTCGGTCGTGCTTATGTTTGATCCCGGGTTTCGCCGCACCTACAATATTGTCGCGCCGATCCTGCGTGAGAACCAATGGAACGCGGTATGGATGTCGGACGAGAACGCAATGAAGCACCGCCATCGTGAATATATAACGTTTCATACAGCGCGCCAGATGGTCAGCACCGGCGGTTGGGACGTGGGCCTAAAACGTGCCGACGGCACGTATGTCTTTGACGTGGGCCAGGAAGATAAATTTATTCTCGGCCAGCGCCGCCAGGGCACGTGGGTGTCGACCAGCGGCGGATTGGCGCTGAATTCGCGCAATTCTTTTTATGCATTGAACAGTTTGAGCGTTAATGCCGACTGGTTGCCGCAGGATTTGGTGAACCGTCTGGAAGCGGAGCTGCCGGTGCAAGGGCCCGTTTATTTTACATTGGGAGAAGTGCAGAACTTGACGTGGGGCATGACCAGCGCCACTCCCGAAAGCTTCAATTTGGCGGCCGAGCCGCAGCAGCGCAGCGCGATCGTTTCCTGGCTTGGTACGCGCGGCCTTGATAACGCGCGCATCCGTATTAAAGGAAAAGATCTAGCCGGCACTCTCAGTATGCGACTGCGTTGGGATGAAATCACGTCCAGCGGCATACAGATATCCATGACCAACGGCAAGGTCACCGCACAGGAATGGAGAAACGGCGAATCACGAGCCATTTTTAAAGTGAACCGGAATTCGTCCGATGTATTTATCGTAAACGCCTTGCTTGTGGGCGATCACCTGGCTGTGTCGGTTGACGGCGGACCCACCACATCGATTCCCACGCCGATTGCCGCAGGCAACGGAAACGGAGTGGCGCAGGTCTATCTTCAGGATGGCGTACTTGGCGCGGCGCGCGTCAACGATGTGCAGATTTTCTTTACCCCGCTGCCCCAGTCGGCCGTGGTATTTTCCACCGGAGGATAGGGCAACGTGAAGAGCTTCTCGAAATTCATCGCCGTAACGGCGTGCGCGACCTTATTATTGTCCCCTGTTGCGGCGCAATCAGTTCTTGAGCTGCGCAATCAAGCCAAATCGGCGTTCCGCGCCGGCGATTACGATAAAGCCGTTGCCCTCTATCAGGATCTCGTCAAAACCAACCCCGACCGTGAAGCTATTTTAAAAGAAGCAATGTGGGCCTTTTGGAACATGAATCGCGTCGCGGAAGCGGAAAGCATGGCCCGCTCGATCAAAGCGATTCTGCCGGACGACGTCGAGGCCGATAAAATTTTGAGTTGGGCTCCGGCTGCGGCCAACCGCAAAAAAATCGGCGATCTGCATACGCAAGCCAAGGCGGCGTATCAAAGCGGCGAATATGATCGCGCCGCCCAGTTGTTCCGCGATATTACCGCTCTGGATCCCAACAACATCACGATGCTTCGCGACCGCATGTGGATTTTATGGAACATGAAGCGCATCGGAGAAGCCAATGAGATTGCCTCAAAGATTCTTCGCCTCCGTCCTGGCGACCGCGACGCGCAGTCCATCCTGAGTCGCGCCCCTGACGCGCGCGTGCGCACCGCCACGCCCGCTTCGCGCGAAGTGGTGCTCGATCTGCAGGCACGCGTCGAGGCGAACCCGGAAGATCCGGTCCTTCAACGCCAGTTGGCCGCCGCGCTTGCCAGTAGCGGACGTGCGGGAGAAGCCATTGCCCGCTTAAAAACCTATTTGGAATCAAATCCGGAGAGCGCCGAGCTTTGGCATCAACTCGGAAAAATTTATCTCGATCGCGGCAATGATTCCGACGCCACCGAAGCGTTCATGCGCAGTCTTGAAATCGATCCAAACCAGCCGCAGCTTTTGGCCTCAATGGGCAAACGCACTTTCGGCAAGCGCAACTTGGACGACAGCGTCCGCTATTTTGAGCGCGCGGTATCGCTGGGGTCAATGGAAAGCAAGGAGCTTCTGCCGATTCTGGGAAAATCACTTTTCTATCGCGGCGAATTCCGCCGGTCAGCGGAAGTTTGGGGCCAAGCGGTTGACGCGTTTCCGGACCGCAGCGATTATCGTTTTCACGAAGCCGAAGCGATCTTTTACGCGGGCGACCAAGGCCTGGCTTTGGCGAAAATGCGCCAGTTGCGATACGAGCATCGCGAACCTCTGGCCATTGCTTTCCTTGTCGACAACGCCGTCGCGCGCAATGATTTCACGGCGTCAGCGGTTCTGCTCGCCGAAGACTTGGACAAGCTGTCCATCGAAAAAGGCCGCAAAGTGATCCGGCTGGCCAATATTTACGTCAAGTTGAATCGTTTCGACAGCGCCATCACGCTGCTTACGCGTTGGACAAATTATTTGCCGCGCGATGTCTGGGCGCTGTTGACGCTCGCTTCGATCCAGCGCGACGCCGCGCGTTTTGCGGACGCGATCCAGACGTACGAGCGAGTTTTAAAGCTTAACCCGCGCTCGCGCGACGCGCATCTGGGCATGGCCGATGCTTATTTCAGCCTCGGCAACGACGAGGACGCTCTCGATTACATGGCGCAGGCGCTTTCGTTTGAGCCAACCAACCCGTATATGCTCCGCGATTACGCCAATGCGCTGTTCTCGAGTGGCCAACGTCGCAGGGGGCGCGAACTTCTTTTGGAATGGATCGAGAAAAACGCCAACTTATCGGTCATGCCGATTTTGCTTTATCACGGCATTTCTCCGTTCGATGACGCACCGATGCTCGGCTATGAAATTCACACGACGATCACGAGTTTTGAAAGTCAGATGCGGTCGCTGCGGGAAGCCGATTACCAGGCCATCAGTATGAAGGACCTCGCCGATTGGCACGCCGGGAAAGAAATTTCTGCGATCAAGCCTGTTTTCATTATGTTCGACGACGCGCGCATGGACAGCTTCCGTTATGCCGATCCGATCTTGGACCAATATGGCTTGCGCGCGACAATGATGGTGCCGCTCGACGACGTGGAATCCTACGGTTCCATCGGCTATGCGAATTGGAACATCATGAAGGAATATCAGAAAACGGGCCGCTGGGATTTCGACTCGCATGGCGGTCGCGCGCACTCGCGCATTGCGGTGGACGCACGCGGCCGCAAGATGCTTTATCTTGTCATGCCGCAATGGCTGCCTGATCAGGGCCGGTCGGAAACAGAAGAGGAATGGAAGGAGCGCATTGATAAAGATCATGTGACGATCAAGGCGAAATTGGCCGAACAATTGAACACGGACGCCATCGGCTATGCGTGGCCGGAGGGAAGTTACGGCGAACACAGCGATTCCGCCACCGCGATCGAAAACAATTTGGAGTTGGTTAAAAAGCATTTCCAGTTCGCGTTCGTTCAGGATCAGTACGGGCTGAACGTCCCGACTCAGGATCCGTATTTCATGCACCGCATCGAGCCGCCCAAGGAATGGTCGGGCAAGGAGCTTGTGGCGCATTTCACCAACAAGAGTCCGCATGCTCTGATTTACCAGGAGCTGCTGCACATGGCGGTTGAAGAGAAGAAATTTTCAGAGGCCAACAATTGGCTGAAAAAATTGAAGGAGCTCGGCGTTTCGGAGAACATTTATCTGGCCGAAAAGGCGCGCATCAATTATGCCTCGGGCCGCTCGTCAAAAGCGTATCAGCTCGCCTTGCAGTCGTTCACCAGCGAGCCGACCGTCGAAGTGCAAAAAATGCTCACGGATTTTAAATCAAGGTCAGGGATCGTGTGGCGACCGTCAACCTCGTTCCAGCACGACAACAACAGCCGCGAGAACATTTCTTTTGAACAGGAATTCGAGATCCCGATGCTGCTGCAGTTGCGCGGTCTTCTTCTGCATGGCCGTTCCAAATTTCGCGAACGCGAAATTGAAACCGTCTACGAAACGCGCTTGGGCGTCGGCGCTGAGGCAACATGGGCGGACGGGCATACCATGCAGGCGAAGCTTATCCGTCATTCGCTATCCACGCCGGCCAAGAGCGTGCTGGGTTACAGCGCCACGTACTGGGCGCGCTGGAAAGACAACTTCCAGACGCGCATTGAAGCCAAGCGTGGTTTTCATAATGGGGCGCGCGCCATGCTCAGCAACGTTCGCAAGAACGATTATCGCGCCACCGCGCATTTCGGCGAAACGCCTGAATGGGGCTTGCGCGCTCGCGGACGCTATATGGATTTTTCCGATCAAAACAGCCGCAAATCGGGCGAGGTTGAGGCCGGCTGGAAAAACGGCCGCCGTGAATTCACCTGGGGCCCGGTGTACCGCTTCTCATTCGACAACACGAAGAGCATTAGCCCGAATTACTATTCGCCGCGGGACCTGTATATTCACTCTTTCGGCCCGCAATTTGTTTTCGCCAACGAATCGAATCTAAAGTTTGTTTTCCGCTATTTTCCCGGCTACTCAAAGGAATCATTGCAACCGGGCATAAATAAGCGCAACCGCGTGACGCAGCTGGTTGACGCGTCGCTGTCCTGGTCGATCACGCCGAATGTTTCGTTCGTCCCGTCTTTTGTCTACGAAGAAAGCGGTAATTACTACTACAATCTTTCATCCGTCGAATTCGATGTCCGGTTTTAAGATGAGATCTCTCCGCCGCCCATTTCTATTTTTATTTTTCGTGACCGCGACCGTCGCGGCCTCGGCGAGCTTTCTGATCGCGCACGCAACGCCGGGGAAATGGGACTATCTGGTCTCCCGCGCTTTTTTTGAAATATATTTGCGCCGTGACCGCGCGGAGCTCGAAAAGCAATCCCGTTCAGGCGAATCGGGCATTTATTATTTCACCAGCTATTATTTGCATGGCCTTCTGTCGGCCGTGGAGGCGACCGGAAGCGAGCGGTTGTTGAAAAAATCTCTCTATTACATGGATAACATGGTGGCGGCGGCCGTTCCGCTGCAGCACAAAGGCAAAAACTATATGGTTTGGAAGCCATTTAAAGTCACGCCCAAGTCCCCGGTGCCGAAGCCGGACGTTCATTTTACCCTCCAGGCCGCCGTGCCGCTGGCGCGCGCCGCAGCGATCATTCGCAAGAATCCGGCGTTCAGCGAAAAATACGGCGCGCAGGCGACCCGTTACACGGAGTTCGTTAAAAGCGCGGTTTTTGATTATTGGTGGGAAAACGAATACTACCGTAAGGTGCCGTGGCTGAATGTCGACTACGTGTCCATTTGGAACGACAACGGAACCAACATGGGCCTGTGTGCGATTTTCATGTACGAAGCCACCGGCGATCCTGTGTACGGCGAAATCGCCAAAGATGTCGGCGCGGCGTTTCAAGCCAAGCTCTCTCCGGCCGAACGCGGTTGGATTTGGGAAAGCCACACCATCCCGATCGGCTCCGACACCGACAACACACCGGGATCCGTCGGCAACCAGGCCGGCGTGCCCGATACGTCTCACGCCAATCGCGAATCCATGCTGGTCATTTTTCTGCACGAAGCGAAACTCATGTACAGCATTGAAGATGTCGAGCGCATGGCCTACACCTTCGTCGACAATATTTGGAACCAGTCCCTGGAAGAGCCGTCGTTCGCCAACTACATCAACGGCAGCGACAAGCCGTACCGCGTTTACAAGGAGCCCGGCTTGAACGGCCCGGTTTACCACGGTTGGATTTTGGTCGGCGGCTATTCGCCCGAAGCGCAGAAGGTCGTGTTCAGCACGCTGAAAGCGATCATTAAGGGCAAGAAAAATCCTTCGCTCACGCGCAATAAAACGGGTTACGGCGGCATGCTCGCCCTGACCGGCCACCTGATGCGCAACTACAAAACCTTGAGTCGGCAAGCCGCCGCGCCGCCCGCCGCGCAGTAGTATGTTCGCCCGCAAAGCAGGGGCTCTTCTCCTTTCGCTTTCTCTGCTCGCCTCGAATCTTCATGCCGAAACGTCTCTGCTTTGGGGGGCTGCCGGTGAAGTATGGTCACCGACAAAACGTCTTCCTGATTTTTCTTTCGCCGGATATAAATCGAGCCGCGCCCCCATCCCGGCCGTGGCGGTTTCCGTTAATGTAAAAGAGTTCGGCGCCATCGGCGACGGACGCGCCGACGATACGGAAGCGTTCCTCTCCGCGATCGAGGCCGCGTCCAAAGGCGCGGTTTTTATTCCCGCCGGGACATATAAGATCACGCAAGCGTTGCGCGTCATGCGCCGCGGTATTGTTCTGCAAGGCGAGGGCCCGGGAAAAACCATTTTGCATTTTCCGATGTCGCTGACCGATGCGATCGGCGCCGGTGACAGCGCGTCCCCCAGCGGAAGCTGGTCGTGGGATGGAGGCTTTCTCTGGTTTGAAGGCACCAACCGCAGCGTGTTCCTTTCTAAAATCAATGCACCCGCCAAGCGCGGCGCGACAACGCTCAAGGTGGAAAGCGTTGAGCGATTCCATAAAGGCCAGCGCATCCGGGTGATGATGTTCAATACCGACGGCGACTTGGGGCGTAATTTGCACGCCGATCAAGAACCCGCTTCGCGTCTTTTGCAAAACAAGATGCTCGTGGATTTCTCGTGCACGGTTGTTTCCATCGGCGTGGGAGAAATCAGGATCGACCGGCCGCTGCGCACCGACGTCCAGCTCGATTGGAGGCCCGGCATCGAGACCGACGCGCCCACCGTCGAGGACGTTGGCGTTGAAAAGTTGACGATTTCATTTCCCGTGACGCGTTACGCGGGCCACCACGATGAGCCCGGATACAACGCGATTACGTTTCAAACGGTCACCAACGGCTGGGTCCGTGACGTGGAAATCATCAATGCCGATGCGGCGGTGATCTTCCGCAACGGCGTGCGCTTCTGCACCGTAGAAAACGTCACGATGCGCTCCGAAGAGGGGCGCGAAAAAAGCGGCTGGGAAGGCCACCACGGTTTTGAAGTGGCGGCGCTTTCGCAGGATAATTTGTTTTCCGGTTTTCGCATGGACACGCGTTTTATTCATTCCATCTCCGTGACCAGCATGGCCGCGGGCAATGTGTTCATGAAAGGGTCGGGCGCGGACATGAGCTTCGACCATCACCGCAAAGCGCCTTATGAAAATCTCTACACCGAAATCGATGCGGGGCGCGGGACCGATATTTGGTTGAGCGGGGGCGATTTGGACGCAGGGCCATACAGCGGCGCGCGTGAAACTTTATGGAACGTCAAATCCAACCGTCCGATCCCTGTGCCAAGCTACGGGATTCAAATGAATTTAATAGGCATTACAACCGGGGAGGCTTCCGATTTAAACCCCAAAGGCAATTGGCTCGAAGCAATTGACCCGGCTTCTCTCACCCCGCCGAACCTCTTCGAAAGCCAGCTCGCCCGCCGCAAAGCCAAGCAGAAATAAAAAAACACGCCCCCGCCCGAAGGCAGAGGCGTGTTTGAATGAAGAATGTTATCGGTTACTTTACCAACCGCAGTTTTGGTTCGCGTGCGGTGTTGTTCACCGGCTTGCTCTTTGGCGTTATGTCGCTGATCAACCGGCCGGCGGTTTCTTTGCCCGCTAGGCCGAACGCGACGCCGATGGCGATCGCGCACCCGATGCTGAGCGCCGTCACGATTACGTTCAGATGGTTCTCGTAGATCAGGCGGACGTCGATGCCCAGGCTTTCCAACGCAATAATGCCGGAGAAAATCACCACGATGGCGTGCGTGATTCTCATCAGAACGTCGGAGCCGCGCACGTGATTGGCTTCCGCCGCCGCGTGGACGATCCGACCAATGAGATCTCCCAGGAAGAGACCGGCCCCCAACACCACAACCGCCGCGATCAAACTGGGCCCGAAGCTAAGCAAGCGGTCGAGGTAATCCGCAACGAAGGAGAACCTCATGACGTCCGCCGCCCCCAAAATGAAAGCCATGACAATGGTGGCATACACCACGACCCCGATAAGGCGGGTAACGTGGGAACCGAGGCCAACGCGCTCAATGATGTTGCTGAAGCCCACGCGGCGCGCATAGTCGTCGATTTTGAGCATGTCGAGCACATGTTCGGTGAGATAACGCAGCCAATGCGCCGCAAACGCTCCCACAAACAACAGCAGGAACGCGGCCACAACGGCCGGCATGACCGCCATTATTTTTAGGCTCAATGTTTGCAGCGGAGCCAAGGCGGCGGTGACCAAACTAAGCATCGTATCCATACTCTACCTCCAGTCTTCGCCCGTTTCGCGGGCTAGTCCTCTTAATGATAGCCCCACGCGCTGAACTTTCAATGGCGCATTTATTGACGAAAAACACCCTATCTCTACGCGGTGTTTTGTGTTTTTTTTGCAGAAAATGATGGTCCCAAAAAAACACATTGAATTTTCATGTCATATCGCGCATGTTCGAACCGGTTCTGAAAAGGCCTGGTTTTCAATTTGATACGATATCGCCATGACCTGGGCAGCGATCGGCGGAATTTTCATGTTTTTAGGGGTGGCGCTCGGCGCTTTTGCCGCGCATGGCTTGAAAAATAAGTTATCGCCGGAGCTGTTTGGCGTGTTTGAAGTGGGCGTGCGCTATCAGATTTATCACGCGCTCGCGCTGTTCGTGGTGGCGTGGCTTGTGGAGCGCCGGGCCACGGTCTGGGCGCCTGCCGCCGGCTGGCTGTTTGTCGCGGGAATCACTTTATTTTCGTTCAGTCTGTATTTTTACAGCGTAACCGGCGCGCGCTGGCTGGTATTTGTAACGCCACTCGGAGGGTTGTTGTTTTTGGCGGGCTGGGCTTGCGTGATTCTTAGTGCCAGTCGCTGAGCGCAACCCCGATTGAAAAGCGATTGTTCGGCCGGTTGTAGTCGAGCAAGCTTTCGCCGTAACCGCTGAAATACTGCAATAAGCCTGTCACCGTGTTGGTCAGCGGGAACGTGTAATCCACTTGGACAGCCCCTCGGTTTTTCCTCTCTACGTTGTTCCTTAGGAGCACCGACAAAATATGGTTTTTCCAGCCGTAAGAAATCGTCGCTTCTCCGTAACCCATATAGCGGTCAATATCGCGGTTGTCATTTCTCGACGGGGAATCGTGCAGGCGTAGCCATGGTTTCAGCGTGAACGAGAAACCGTCCCGATCAAAAAAGAATTTGGCATAAATTCGGTTCCATGAGCGCGAGTCGGGCGGGATCGTTCCATTCGACTGATGAGCGATGCCAAAATCCGTATGCCGCAAATTCATGCCGGCCAGTTTCCGGTTGTTCACGAAAGTAAGAATCAGCTCCGGCTCGTAATTTGTGTCGCGAAAAGGGGCGGAACGTTTTTGATCATAGACCTGCCAAAAGGCCAGCTGTGTGTAGCCAAAATATAAGTGAGCGTTCGACCGGGAGATATTTCTATATAGGAGAACTTTAAAGCTAATTTGAAACTTGGCCTCCTGGTATTGCTGGCGGTTGCGCGATGACGGGTGCGGCGATGTGTTGTAGGCCATCGGCAAAAAATAATTTAGCCGATGGGGAATAAGCGTTAGCCCTTCGCTACGCCACTTCTCCTCCAGTTCGGCGCGCTGTTCCCACGTGCTTTCGGCCCATCCCAAGGCCGGCAAGATAGCAAGGGCCCCAATTATGAATAAGCGTTTAAAAAACAACACAATTGGAATCAGGAGAAACGGGGGGAATTAAGTTGGAGGGCCAGGGAAGGATCCAGATACGACCAGCGTGATATTTTAAGGCCATAACGAGTTGATTCCTTTACCGTCTTATTCCATACCACATGACCCACGCAAAGCGACTCGTAGCCGTCCGAAAAGATAACGAATCCCAGCTGATCGCCTTCCATAAAATGGCCGGGAACAACCAAACCAAGGCCGTCGCGTGAAATGTCCACGACGTTTCCGGTCAATTCCTCGCCCGCGTGTTTGCCCGTCAAAACCACCACATCGGCCTTGAATTGCGTGCTTACGCGTGCGGCGTTGCGCCGTTCTATCTGTGCGTTCATACGCTAAGTCTGCAACCGACCGGGGGCAAAGCGTCGATAGAATTTCGACAAAGCCGTGACGGCTAAAAACGCGGCGCTATTTAAGTTGGATTACGGGGTGTGACTTCCGTCCAGTTTATTTTTCTTCTTTTTTTGCTTCGGCGGCGCGAACAGTTGAGGACAAACCGCGACGGTGGCGTTCGGCCAGCGGGTAACGGTTTTTGCGGCGGCTCTGCAATTGCTTCTTTCTGCGTCTGCGTGTTGATCCCATTTTTAAAAGTCTCCTTAGGCGCTCAATTCAGCGAGCGAAGTCCACACCATGCAGTTACGGCCACGGCGCTTGGCCTCAAGCAAAGCATTGTCGGCTTTAACAAGCAAGTCCTCCGATGACTGGGCATCGCCCGGATGGGTCGCGCCGCCGACGGAGAGGGTGATCGGATAGGGGCTGCTGGTGTCCATTCCCGGGAAATGGGCCTTGGACACGGAGACGACAAGGCGTTGGGCGATTTCCTGGCCGGCCTCGGAGGACGTGTTAGGCAGAAGAACGGAGAACTCGTCTCCGCCGTAGCGCGACAGGTGGTCGTGGTCGCGAAGGTTATCGCGAATGATTTGGCTGACGCGTTTTAACACTTCATTGCCCATCTCATGTCCTTGCGCGTCGTTGTACTGCTTAAAGTGGTCCGTATCGATCATGATCAGCGACAGTTCGGTCCCTCTCTGTTTGGAAAGCTCGAATTCGCGCTTGAGAAGTTTGCGGAAATGCCGCTGGTTGTACGTCCCGGTCAATTCGTCGGTGATGGTTTCCTGCACAAGTTTTTCGCGCTGCTCTTTCAAGCGGCGCGCCATGCGGTTGAATATCTGCGAAAGCAGGCCGATTTCGCCCGGCATGTTGACCGGAAGTTCAACGTCGGCGTCGCCCATTTCAACACGCTTCATTCCGTCGATAAGAATGCGCAAGGACCCCATCAGTGAGACCGCCAAAACGATGGCGACCAGTAAAACCGTGACGCCGGCCGCCATGGCGACGCTGAACGCGGTGCGCTGGCTTTGCAAAAGGATTTTGTCCATTTGTTGGCGCGCTTCGCTGAGCTGATAGCGGTGAAATGTGATCAGTTCATCGCACAAAGCGAGGATTTGCTCAATTTGGCGCGTGCTTTCGGTGGACATCAGCGCGAGTTCGCGCTTTTGCGTGTCCTGCGAACGGGCCCAGGCGGCGGCCTCAAATAGGCCCGCTTTTTCCGGGAGTTCGTTTTCCCGAGAGAACTGGACGACGGAATGGATTTGGTCGAAGTATCCGGTGGCGAGTTTATTGAGGTCGTCGACCCGGCGGCGAATAGTGATGTTTTCGGTCAGGATCCGCAAACGCTTGATGTTGGAGCTGGCTTCCTGCGCGTACTCACGGCTTTTCACCAGTTCCTTGGTTTGTTTGGTGGCGGCAAATTTCAAAATGGTGTTGTTGTGCGAGACAACCGATTCTTTCAGTTCTTCGGCGATCATCATGGCCTCAATGCGCTGGTCCAAGATTTCGTGCGTGATCGAATCGAGCTGCCGCTGGCCCATCAGTCCATAAAAAAGGGCGATGGCGACCGCGCCGATGGTGATAAAAGCGGCCAGATAGATGCGCGTGCCGAGCGTAACGTCTTGATGAAGGAAAGCTTGGGTATGTTTGAGGACGCGATACAACCGGGAATAGATTGAGTTGGGCATGACTCCTCTCCTTTATTAAAGCGTTCTAATGAATTACGGAGCGGAGCTAAAATAGTTCTCCCCCGCCATGAACCATGGCGAGGGAGAAAAGGGCTGGAAGGCGGCTATTTTTTATGTTGATGCTTCTCTTTGCGTCTTTCCTTGAAATCTTCGCGGCGGTCCTTTGCTTTGTCTTTTAGATCCGCGTACTTCTTTTTCTGGTCGTCGTTCAAAACCGAGGTGATTTTTATCTCCGTTTCCTCATGCAGAGCTTTCATTTTGACGCGTTGGTCTTCAAGCGCGGCTTTAACGGCCGCCTGCTGATCCGAAGTGAGATCGAGGGTTTTGGTCATTCGTTCCAGCCGGCGTTCTTTCATTTCTTCGGCATGAATACGAGCGGGTAGAGCGGCATGCGTGAAAAACAGCGCGGCCAGCAAAGCGGAAACAAGTCTCATAGAGCCTCCTAAAGGTAAAAATTGACGGTCTTTTCCGCCGTCAATCTATAAGACGCCGCACGGCGTAAAAAAGTGTCGTTGGAGAGGACAAGATTCTTCTATCACAGATACCGTGAATGGATTATTATTTTTTATGCCCTCAAAAAACCTTCTTGTTCTTAGTATTTTTTGCCTTCTCTTCGCGGCGGCATCGTCCGCGCGGGAACGTGAGCTGATGTCGGTCGATACCCGCTATTTGCCCTATTCGGATGTCGAAAACCATACGGCGGCGGAGATCCAGCCGGAATTTGTGCGCGTCAAGCTGCCGCTGCGTCCGATGATTTTTAAAGGGAAAGGCGCGGTCCTCGCACCCTCTTTCTCGTATGAAAATTTGCACTTTAATTACCGCAATTGGGGCGCGTTGAATGACGCGGCTCGCGTGGACACCCTCCATGAGGTGCAGGCGTCCCTTTTTTACACGCAGCCGCTGAAAAAACCGAATTGGAGCCTGGTGGCGTTTTTTAACGCGGGCATCAACTCTGACATGCACTCGGTAACGTGGGACGCGTTTCGCGCGCAAGGCGGAACAGTTTTTGTCCGCACCAAAGGCGTGCACAAAGTGGGAGTGGGCGTAGTGATCGTCGATATTTACGGACGGACCCTGCCTCTGCCCGCCCTCACCTACGAGGCAGAAATTAATAAACACCGCTTCACCGTGCGCGCGCCAAGACAGATCTCGTGGTTTTATGTTCCGAACGACAAATGGGAGGCGGGGCTGGAACTGAGCGTTAATGGCGGGAACTACCGCTTGGAGGAACCGGGATTGTTTGAGGGAAAAACGGCGCGCTACACCTTGGCCACGTTTGGACCCTCTTTGTCGGCGAAAATCAGCCGCGGCTTGTCCATGCGGTTGGACGCCGGGCACGTTTTCCTGCATAAATTTGGAATTTACAGCAACCGCACCGAAATACGGGATTTCGACATGGAACGCGGATATTTTTTTTCAGCGGGGCTTACGTGGCGTGTAGGGCGGCAGTGAATTTAAGACCGCTTCGTATGACGGTGGAAAGGGCGATTTGATCTGCAGGGGCTCGCCGGAAAGCTGCTTGAACTGAATTGACGCCGCGTGCAGCATCAAACGCGGATAGTTTTTCTGCAGGCTGCGGTCGCCGTAAAGAACGTCGCCCAAGATGGCGTGGCCGATGCTGTAAAGGTGCACGCGGATCTGATGGCGCCGTCCGCTAATGGGACTTACGTGCAGCAGCGTGGCGTTTCCAAATTTTTTCTCGACCGAATACATCGTCGTCGCTTCTTTTCCGTCCTTGGCGTCGATGCCCATCCGTCCCGAACCGAATTTGCGGATCGGTTTTTCAATCTTGCCGTTTTCTTCCAAAGGCGTGCCGTGCACCACCGCTTTGTAGCTTTTGCGCATGGTCCGTTCGCTGAATTGTTCGTTCAAGGAGGCGTGGGACGCCGCGTTTTTGGCGAAGAGGATCACGCCGCTGACATCGCGGTCCAAACGGTGGACCACATACGGCCGCAATCCGAGTTTGACGGCGAGCAGGGACAAGAGGTCGGTGTTCTTTTCCAAGCGCTCGGGAATGGAGCAAAGGCCCTCGGGTTTATCGATGGCGATAACGTTTTCGTCTTCGTAGAGAGTGACGATGTCGGCGGGCGTCAAGTTATTGCAGTTGGAAACGGACGGTGACGGTCGCGGAAATGGTCGTTTCGCCGGGAGCAATGGAATCTTCCGCGGCGCCGCCCTTCATCATCATCGCGTCGTTGGCGGCCATGGCGCGGAACATCGGGCGAATGACGGGAATTTCGCCTTCAATGATTTCCAATGGAAGGCCGATTTTTTGTTTGAGTTCGCTGGCCAGGAGTTCAGCGCGCGCTTTGGCGTTGGCCACCGCCCGCTTCCGGGCTTCCATTTTTAATTCTTCGGCCTTGGAGTGCTCAAACTGCAGGCCGTTGACGTGATCGACGCCGGCATCGATCACCGCGTTTAGAATTTTTCCGTATTCGTTCACGTCCCGCAGCGTGATGGAAAGGGATTTCATCGCGGTGTAGCCGCGGAAGGAGCGTTTGCCGCCGTTCCAATCGTAGTTGGGATTGATTTGGATATAGCCGGTTTGGATGTCTTTGGAGGGGACGTTGAATTTTTTCAACGCGTCCATGAGCTTCTTGGTTTTTTGCGCGTTGTCTTCCTTGGCTTTGTTCAGGTCGCGGTCGTTGGATTCGATGCCGAAGTTGAGTTTCACCAGGTCCGGTTCGGTTCTGACCAGGCCTTCTCCGGTCACCTGAATACTGCGCGGCGCCTCGGCGGAAAACGCCGGCGCGGCCAATAAAAGAGTGAGAGCGACTAGTTTTTTCATAGGAGAATTTTATCCTTTTTAGTTTACGTTAGCCGCGGCTGTGCAAACCCGCGTAGACCGGCTGGTTTTGAATAATGACCGCTTCGGCTTCGCGCATCTCACGCCAGCGCTTTGTGACCTCTTGCTTGTCGATCACCTGCTCCGCTAATTGCAAAAACGTTTTGTAGTGGCCCTGTTCGCACGCCCACAGCCCGTCATAAAAGGACGCGAGCTGGTCGTCGCCGGTGGCGCCGGCCAAAAGGCCGAAGCGCTCGCAGGAGCGCGCCTCAATCAGCGCCGACACCATCAACCGGTCGGCGATTTCGAGCGGGCCCAATCCTTTGCGCACCAGCGCGCGCAGATCGGCGGCGTAATTGCTGCGGTGGGCGCGTTCCAATTTGCCGCCGCGCTCGTGGAGAAGGCGCAGCACCTGGTGCAGATGCATCGCCTCGTCGCGCGCGATGGACGAAAGCATGTTGGTCCAATTTTCGGGACGGTTCGGCTCGGGCCAGCGGTTCAGCAGGTCCAACGCGTTCGAGGCGGCCTTGCGTTCGAGATAGGCTTGATCGTTCAGCAGCTCGATCGGGTGCTGAATCATCATGTCGCCCCAGGCCTCGGGCGTTTGATAGAGCAAATCGAGCCGTTCGGCGTCGGATCGCTCTAGTGCTTGAGAGTGTCTTTGCCCCATTTCTTTTCGATGAACGCTTCGCGCCCCGATCCTTGCTTGTAAAGTTTGTAGTGCAGCGTTTTCTTCAGATAGTACTTCTGGTGGTACTCCTCGCCGGGCCAGAATTTTTTGGCCGGGGCGATGCCGGTGACGATTGGTTTGTCGAACAGTTTGGAATCGCTCAGATTTTTCTTCGAGGCCTCGGCGGCTTTCTTCTGCTCTTCGGTGTGGTAGAAAATCGCGGTCTCGTATTGGCTGCCGCGGTCGGCGAATTGGCCGTCGTCCTGCGTTGGGTCGATCTGCCGCCAGAAAATATCGAGCAGCTCCGCGTAGGACACTTTTTGCGGATCGTAGGTCACTTCGATCGCTTCCAAATGCCCCGTGTGGCCGGTGGTCACTTCCTCGTACGTGGGATTTTCCTTGGTCCCGCCCGAATAGCCGACCACTGTGCTGATCACGCCCGGATGGGCGTCAAACGGCGGCTGCATGCACCAGAAACAGCCGCCGGCAAACGTCGCTTTTGCCACGGACGTTGTTTTTTGAATTTTTTCCGCTGCGCTCATGCTCGTACTCCCTAGCAATAAGATGGTTGCCGTTAACAGGCGTTTTATTTTCATTTGAACTGATCTTTCTCCGTTGATCCTTCCATGGCGACCGTCGATGATTTCCCGCCCGAGATGATTTTCGAGATCTCATCGAAGTATTCAACACCGACGAAGCCTTGATGTTCCGAGGCCATGTAGCCGTCCGCTTTGGATTTGAATTCCGATTGCTGGACCTCGTTGTAGGCGGACATTCCGCTCTTTCCATACGCGTGGGCGAGCTTAAACATTGAATGATTAAGCACATGGAAGCCGGCCAGCGTGACGAATTGGAATTTATAGCCGAGAGCGCCCAGCTCCTTTTGGAACGTGGCGATGGCCTCGGGTTTTAGTTTCGCCTGCCAATTAAAAGACGGCGAGCAGTTGTAGGCCAAGTACTTGCCCGGGAATTTCGCGTGGACGGCTTCGGCGAATTTTTTGGCGTCGTCCATGTTCGGGGTGGAGGTCTCGAACCAGAGAAGGTCGGCGTACGGGGCGTAGGCAAGCGCACGCGTAATGCACGAGGCCAGGCCGCCGTTGTAATCAAAGAATCCTTCTTCGGTACGGTTCTTCTTGATGTAAGGCGCGTCCAGCGGATCGATGTCGCTGGTGATCAGTTTCGCGCTGTAGGCGTCGGTGCGGGCGACAATGATTGTGGGCACGTTTGCCACGTCGGCGGCCAAACGTGCGGCGATCAGTTTCTGCACGAATTCGCGGATGGGAACCAGCACTTTGCCGCCCAAGTGGCCGCATTTCTTGGCGGAGGACAATTGGTCTTCAAAATGAACGCCGGCGGCGCCGGCTTCGATCATCCATTTCATTAATTCATAAGCGTTCAATGGCCCGCCGAAACCGGCCTCGGCGTCGGCCACCATCGGAGCGAACCAGTCGCGCGTGGGCGTGCCGAACGTGGTTTGTTTTTCGTCTTCGCGTTTGAAGGCGTTGTTGATCCGCCGCACCAAAAGCGGCACGCTGTCGGCCGGATACAAACTCTGATCGGGATAGGTTTCGCCGGCGGCGTTGTTGTCGCCCGCGACCTGCCAGCCGCTCACATAAATCGCTTTGAGGCCCGCCTGCACCATCTGCACGGCCTGATGGCCCGTGATCGCGCCGAGCGCCGGGATGTGATCGTTCTCGGCGAACAGTTTCCATAACAGCTCCGCGCCGTGCTCGGCAATCGTGTGTTTGATTTCCAGTTTTCCACGCAAGCGGATAACGTCTTCGGCGGAATAAGGACGGGTAACGCCCTTCCAGCGCGGATTTGTTTTCCAATCCATATTCACTCCAGATGATCGTAGGCCACAAGCGTTAAAAACGGCACGAACGCGGGACTACTGACGATTTGATCGAAAAGTTTGGCGGCCAGGGCCTTGGCCGGCGAGGGCGAGGCCCCGAGTTCTTCGTTTAAAATATTTTTGAAATGGTCGTAGGTGATTTTTTTGTGCCGCACCCACTGCCACAGCTGCGAGCGGGAAATTTCCGCGGTCGCGGCGTCTTCCATCAAATTGTAGAGCGGCACGCAACCGTTGCCGGAGAGCCAGGCCTCCATGTACAACAGGCCAACGTTCACGTTGGTGCGCACACCTTTCTCGGTGATTTCGCCTTCCGGCACGGCGAGCAAGTCCGCCGCTGTCACATTGGCATCGGCGCGCGCGACATTCAGCTGATTGGGACCTTTCATGCCGTCCTCAAAAATTTTTTTCGCGAGCCCAACGAGTCCCGGATGCGCCACCCAGGTTCCGTCGTGTCCCGCTTTCACTTCGCGCAGTTTGTCGGCGGTCACCTTGGCCATCGCCGCGGTGTTGGCCGCCTCGTCGTTCTTGATGGGAATCTGCGCGGCCATGCCGCCCATCGCGAACGCGCCGCGCCGGTGGCAGGTTTTTATCAACAGGTCGACGTATGATTTGAGGAAATGTTTTTCCATCGTCACGCTGCCGCGGTCGGGAACGATGAAAGTCGGATCGTTGGCGAATTTCTTGATGAAGCTGAAAATATAGTCCCACCGGCCGCAGTTAAGGCCCGCCATGTGCTCTCGCAGTTCATAGAGGATTTCGTCCATCTCGAAAGCGGCGAGGATGGTTTCAATCAAGACCGTCGCCTTGATGGTGCCGCGTTTGATGTTCAACGCGTCCTGCGCCTCGTTGAACACGTCGTTCCAGAGCCGCGCTTCCAAATGGCTTTCCATTTTCGGCAGATAAAAATAGGGGCCGGTGCCTTTGTCGATGAGCGCCTGGGCGTTGTGAAAAAAGAACAGGCCGAAATCGAACAGCGAGGCCGACATCGGCTTTCCGTCGACTTTGAAATGCTTTTCGTCCAAGTGCCACCCGCGCGGACGGACCACCAGCGTGGCTACCGTTTGGTTGAGCGCGTATTTTTTTCCATCCGGGCTCGTGAAGCCGATGGTGCCGCGCACCGCGTCGTACAGGTTGGCCTGTCCTTCGAGCGTACCTTTCCAGGTGGGCGCGTGCGAATCCTCAAAATCGGCCATGTAAACGTTCGCCCCGGAATTAAGCGCGTTGATGATCATCTTGCGGTCGACGGGCCCCGTGATTTCCACGGCCCGGGACTGCAGGTCTTTCGGAATGGGTGCGACGCGCCAGTCGCCGTCGCGGATTTTTTTGGTTTCGGGAAGGAAATCGGGTTTTTGGCCGGCGTCGATTTTTTTCTGGCGCTCGTCGCGGGCCTGAAGAAGTTTATTGCGCGCGGGGCCGAATTTTCTCTCTAGTTTTTCGAGGAAGGCGGTTGCGTCTTTGCTTAGGACGTCCATCAGGGGATGTTGGCGGACGGCGCGTGTTCGAGCGTTTCCGCTTCCTCTTCTTCGCTTTTCTGAGGAGGCTTAATGGCGAGCGCTTCCTGCAGCGCCGCCGCATAGCCGCCGACCTGTTCATCGCTAATGAGGCGTAACGAGTCGGTTGCTTTTTTCACCAGCTGGGGCTTGAGCCGCTCCGATTTGTCAAAGCCGATGCGCGCGGCGGCCGCGTTGGCGCGGGCGCGCACGTAAATATCTTTGTCGTCCATGGCGATCAGCAGCGCATCAAGCGCGCCGATATTGGGCGGCGTCATTTCGCTGATCGCGTAAGCGCCGCGGTAACGTGTGAGCGGGTCTTTTTGTTTCAAATCCCAGAGGTAGCCGGTCAATCCGTTTTGACGCGGATCGATTCTATTTAAAGCGTTGGCCAGGGCCGGACGGGCCGCGTTTTTGTCGGTCAGATGATCGGCCGCGTTTTTCAGCCGCGCGGTCAGCGCGGGGACGGCCGCTTTGGCCTTGGGGCCGAGCGCGGCGAGGGCGTTGGCCGCGGCCGCGGAGTCGGCGTCCCAGCTTGCTCTGTTGATTGTTTCAATGTGCGCGGGCACCGTCGCGGCATTGCTCCGGTCAATGATGTTTAAACTGATTGCCGCTTGCTTGCGTACGGATTGATCGGCGTCTTTGAGCAAAGGCAGGAGCGCGGGCGCGGCTTCCGGCGGCGCGGACGACATCTGGGCGAGAATCTTGGCGCCGAGCGCGCGACCCAACGGATTTTCGCTTTTCAAATACGCGAGTGTCTTGGGGGCGGCCGCCGGACCCATGCCGGCGATGATGCGCACCAACGATTCCTGGACGCGGCCCGTTGATTGCGGCAGGACGCGGAAGAAATCGTTAAGCGCGCCGGGGCCCATTTCCGTCAATGTGATCAAGGCTTCCTGGCGGACTCGACTGTTTTCATCATCGAGACATTTGAGCGCCGCCGGCCCGGTCTTTTCCGGAGCGGTGCCGATTTTACGCAGTGCGTAAAGGGCGTAAAGGCGTTTCTGCCAGTCGGCGTTCGTCGTTTCACGGACAAGCTCGTCGGCCAGCGCGGCTTTTTTCTCCGGGGCCAGCTTTTCCAAATGCATCAGCGCGGCGTTGCGCCGGAAATCGTCGGATGAAATGAGGGCCGGCGCGAGAGAGGTGAAAGACGGCGCAAAATGAAACCACGCGGCGGCAAGCGCGGTCGCAATCAACAGGACGACCAGAATTGCCCGGCGCTTCATTGTCCGAGGCCCTCGTTGTAGGTGTCGCGGTAAATTTTAATGAAGGTCATCAAGCTCGCGATCAAGATGGGGCCGAGGATCAGGCCGAGCAAGCCGTACATTTTCAGGCCGCCCAGAATGCTGAAGAACACGAGCACAAACGGGATGCGCGCGCGCGAGCCGATCAGCACCGGCTTCAGGAAATTATCCAGCCAGCCCACCACGACCGCGCCCCAGATTAAAAGAAAGATGCCCCAGCCGAGGCTGTCCTTAAACATGAAGATCGCCACCGGAAGCGTGACGGTAAACGAGGCGCCCAGCAATGAAACGACGCCCACGGCAAATCCCAAAAGGACCGGCAAATTCACGCCGGCAATCAAAAAGCCGATCATCGCGGTAATGCCTTGCGCCGCCGCGGTAAGGAACACGCCGCTGGTCACCGCGCGGAACGTGTCGTAGGCGCGCTTGGCCACTTGCTGCTTATGCATGGGCTCCATCGGCACCAGGCCCAGGAACCATTTGAGGAATATTTCTCCGTCCAAAAACGCGAAAAAAAGTGAGATGACGAAAATAAGGAGTTTGAAAAACGTGAACAGCGCGTTGCGCGCGAGCAGGGAGCCGAAGTAGGTGATTTTAACGCCGATGCTTTGCACGGTTTCAAGAACGATGGGGCGGATATCAATGGCCAGATCGCCGAGATACGCGGAAAGGCTTATAAATGCGTTGGCCAGCGGCGCGGGAAGATGTTCGACCAACCGGCTAAAATCGCCGCTTTGAATTTCCATAAGAGTTCGCTGGGCGATGGGAATAAGGTTGTGCGCTTCTTGCACCACAAACCAGGCGAGTCCGGTAAACGGAACGACACAGATGATAATGGAGGCAACCGTCATAATCAGCGCGGCCAAAGGAGGATTTTTAACCCAGCGCCGGACTTTGCTATGCCATGGGTAAACCGTGATGGCGACCATCGCGGCGATCAGGATCGGCGTGAGAAAGGGCTTGGCCAGCAAAAAGACCTGATAGATCAGGAAAGCGAAGACGCTGAAGAAAAAAACGCGGGAAATGAGCTCGCGGTTGAAGGTGAACTTAGGAGGCATGGGCGGATGTTACCTTAAAGAAGGCGCGCGAGGCATGCGTGAGGATGTAGGTCGCCAGCGCGAGTAAAACGAGCGCGGTCACGCCCACCGGGTCCAGCCAAGCCCCCGTTTTGAAAGGCTTGAAGGCGATCATCGCCAGCGAAATATAGGTGACGACGATCATGAAAAGGGCGGGAAGCCCCGTGATCCACCATTTGCGGCCGGTGGCTTTCATCCAAACGGTGATGCCTGTGAGCGACAGCGCGGCCAACAGCTGGTTTGAGGCACCAAAGGCGGGCCAGAATATTTTCCACAAGGGCAGCGCCTGGCCGTTGGGCCCTTCGAAGCGCGTGAACACGCATATGGCGGGGACGAGCAGCGTTAGAACGGTGCCAATCAGCGCGCCGCGGCGGCCTTTTAAGTTCAAAAGTTCTTCGAGCAGGTAACGGCCCAGGCGTGTGGCCACGTCCAGGGTGTCGTAGATGAACGTGGCAAAGGCGAGTTTGCCGAAGGCGACCCCCATCGCAAACGACAGGCCGAAGCCTTCCATGAAATGAGCGAGGCCGCGCGCGTAAATTTCATCGGGCCCCAAGCCAAGCTCGGCGGAGCCTTTGGCTTGCAGCATAAGCGTGCTCATTGCGATCACCGCCACGAACCCTTCCAGCAGCATGCCGCCATAGCCCACCGGCCGCGCGTCGGTTTCTTTGCGCAATTGTTTGGAGGTCGTGCCGGAGGAAACGAGGCCATGAAAACCGGAGCAGGCCCCGCAGGCGATCGTGGTAAAGAGCAAGGGAAACAAAGGCGGCCCGCCCTGCGGAAGAATGGTGCCCATCGGCGGGAATTCAATGGCGTGTTTGCCGAACAGAAGCCCCGCCACGCCGACGACAAATGTCGCGTACAAAATAAACCCGCCCAAGTAGCCGCGCGATTGCAGCAGGACCCAGACCGGAATCATGGAGGCAATGAAGCAATATATAAGGATCACCGCGTCCCACGTGCGTTGCTGCGTGAGCGCGTCGCCCGGGAAGGTGATCGGCATTTTTTGTCCGGCCCAAATCGCGATGCCGATGAGTGGAATAAACACGAGCGTGGTGGGCGCGAGCGGCCAATTCCATTTATTCAGCGCAAAACCCATCACAATGCCGAGCCCCAAATACAGGAGGGAGGAGGTGGCCACGCCGGGGCCAAAGTTGGCTTCACCCAATTCCGGCCGGCTCACGAACGCGCTGGCGGTTAAGTCGGTGAACACCACGATCACGTAAATCAGGCTCAGCCAAATAAAGAAGGAGAACAACACCGAGGCTTTTTTGCCGATGTAGAGTTTCACCACGTCGCCGATGGATTTGGCGTCGTGTCGGACGGAGGCGATCAGCGCGGTAAAATCATGCACCGCGCCGATGAAAATCGCGCCCAGCACGATCCAGATAAGCCCCGGCAGCCAGCCGTAATGCATGCCCGCGAGAATCGGCCCCGCTATCGGCCCGACGGCCGCAATCGCCGAGAAATGCTGGCCGAGGAGTACAAAGGGTTTTGTGGGCACGTAATCCTGCCCGTCGTTTATTTTTTCAGCGGGGGTTTGGGCGACGTCGGAAAGTTGAAATTCACGGGCCAGCCAGCGCCCATAAAAACGGTACGCAAGCGCGAACAGGACGATGGTGGTTAGGGCGATCGCCAGCATGGGCGCGAAGTATACTAAGCCGCTTTACGCATTCGTTTTGGTTTTTGTGCAACTTGAAATCGGATGTCAAGTGCGTTTAAGACGGCGATAACGCTGTCAATCTCCGGGTTACCTTTTTTCGAAAGCATCTTATACAAGCTAACGCGATGGAGCTTTGTGGTGCGCGAAATTTTTGTCATTCCACCGTAAGCTTCCAGAACATTGCGTAAAGCAAGCAGAAAAACTTCCTTGTTTCCGTCCTCGAGCGCGGCATTCAGATAAGCAATGGCTTCTTGAGGGCTTTTGCTTAAATGGCGAATCAAATAGTCGTGATGTGGCACCGTTGCTTTCATAAATTGTTTCTCCTTTTATAATCCCACCAATAAGCTTGAGCTGTCACTATATCTCTGGTCTGAGAGTCTTTGTCGCCTCCGCAAAGAAGGAGAATTAATTTTTGGTTTGCAAACGCGAAATAAACGCGATAGCCGGATCCGAAATGGAATTTTGCCTCGAATACGCTTTGACCTACTGATTTATGATCACCGAAAAGTCCAAGCTGCATTCGGTCCAGGCGGCTCAGAATTCTGCTTCGAATTGCGCCATCTCTTAGCGATTGAAGCCAATCTTGAAATGGTACATGACTGCGAGTGGTTTCGTAGTGACGAATTTCGTAATGGTTCATATTGTATCCTATGGTTTACAGCCTGTCGAGGGGACTTTTTACGGATACACCGGGCCTATTCAGCACATGCGTGTAAATCATCGTGGTCTGCACATGCTTATGGCCGAGGAGTTCCTGGACGGTGCGGATATCGGAGCCGGATTCGAGCAGATGCGTTGCGAAAGAATGGCGAAGCGTGTGTGGCCCCACATGCTTATTTATTTGCGCGAGAGCAACGGCGCTCTTCAATGCTTTCTGAATCACGCTTTTATGTAGGTGATGACGCGCCATTTGTCCGGTTCGTGGATCAGTGGCTCGCCCGATGGAAGGAAACACATATTGCCAAGCCCATGTTCGATCGACATTGGGGTATTTAAGACTGAGAGCATTCGGTAAAGAGACGCGGCCGTAGCCTTGTTTAAGATCGGATTCATGCAAAAGTTTGACATGCTTCAGGTGCGCGACAAGATCAGCGTGTAAGGCTGCGGGAAGCATCGTGACGCGATCCTTTCCGCCTTTCCCATCTTTAACGATCACCACGCCCCTTTCAAAATCAATGTCCTTCACGCGCAGCCGCAAACCTTCCATTACGCGCATTCCCGTTCCGTATAGCAACGAGCATATGAGTCGGTGCGTGCCCTTCATGGCCTGCAGTAATCGCACAATTTCCTGTTGAGTTAGAACGGCCGGCAGCCGGCTCGGGCCTTTGGCCCGAGGAATATCGGCCAAGATGCCCGGGTTAATCTTCAGAATTTCTTTGTAGAGAAAGAGCAGTGCGTTAAAAGCTTGATTTTGCGTACTGGCAGAAACTTTTCGTTCAACGGCCAAATCCGTGAGGAAACTTTTAATTTCCCTGGGTCCCATGTCTTTGGGATGCCTCTTGTCATGGAAGAAAATGTAACGCTTTATCCAAAACACATATGTCTTTTCAGC
>CAZCJA010000031.1:0-25442 GCA_964499015.1 uncultured Elusimicrobia bacterium | reverse complement strand
TGAACCTTACCGCTGTATGCGGCGGCAAAACCCGCCTCATCGATGGAAAAACGATCGAACGTCACGCCATGCGCGGTCAAAATATCCATCAACTCTTGTTCGGTGGCGCCTCTCTGATCGTCGAATACGACGCTCCCGGCCAAAAATTCGTAATGCCAGGCGGTTCCATCCCAAAAAATTCGATGCTGGTTATCGGTCCCGACACGAAAAACATACTGCTGTGATTTGTCGAGTTTCACAGCGCCTTCTTAGCAAATATTGAATATTAAGCGGAGTATTTGAGGCGGGTGGGCATGGTGAAGCGCCCGTTGAGCGCGTCCATGATTTGCACGAGGAATTCATCAAACATAATAGGCTTTTCAATAAGGCCTTGCGCGCCGGCTTCCTTGGCCAGCGTCAGGCTGTTTTTTTCGGCGTAAGCGGTAATAAAGAGGACCGGCGTTTTGAGAAACTGAGGATAGGCGCGCAGCTTCTTGCACATTGCAAAACCATCCATTTTCGGCAGCATAATATCGAGCAAGATGACGTCCGGCACTGCTTTTTTCAGCAGGTCGAGCCCCTGTTCGGCGTCTTTGGCGGTGGTAACATCAAACCCTTCGCTGCGCAGTGAAAAGGCAAGAAATGAAAGGACCGACTCGTCGTCGTCCACCACCATCACTTTATGCGGTTTGCCGTTGGCATCTGTCACAAATGACAGTTTAATGCGCGTCTCATGAAAATTCCAGGATTTGCCTTGTTTTCCCAGTGTAATTCAGCAATTCTTATTAGTGAGAATGCAAAACGCCGCGTTATCACCACGTGTTCGCAAGTGGCTGTTTCTGGCCGCTGGGGCCGTTTTTATTCTGGCGATGGCGCTTTTGCTTTTGTCGGGTCTAAAAGACCGGCCGCTGCATAACGATGAAGGAGTCAATGCCTGGTTTCTTGAACGGCTCATCAAAAACAACGTCTACCGATACGATCCGGCGAATTATCATGGCCCCTCTCTTTATTACATCCAGCTCGTCACCACGTGGATCTATTCATTCCTGACAAGCCCACTCCATTTCAGCTGGAGTGACACAAGCGCCATTACAGCCACATCCATACGGCTCGGCGTCGTCGGCGGCGGGCTAATGGTCTTATGCGGTATCTTTGCATCCCACCGCCGGCTCGGACGCTTGGGCACAATGACCGCTTTGGTGCTAATGGGCACCTCGTCATGCTTCATCTTTTACAGCCGCTACTTCATCCATGAAATCTTTTTCGTTCTCTTTACTCTGACCATGTATTTGGGGCTCGTCTATTTCCGCGACACGAGACGACCCGTTTACTTCTATCTGGCCTGCGCGAGCGCGGCGCTTTTATACGCCACCAAAGAAACCTCGGTCATCGTCTTTACAGTGATGGCTCTGGCCTTTATCAGCGCCGAGGTCGGCGCGTTTATGCTCCGCGGTTTCAGGCGTCCCACGCCGTACCAAACGATCCGCAAACAGGCGTACGTCTTCTACAGATCGATCGGCACCCGCTACTGGATCGGCTTGGGCATTGCTTTTCTTATCTGGGGGCTGCTCTACTCATCCTTCTTCACGAACCCCAAAGGATTGATCGATTCGGTGCGAACCTATTTCACGTGGACGAAAACGGGCATCGAATCGGGCCACGAAAAGCGTTTCGGCTATTTCTTTGAAGATCTTTTACTCTTGTACGAATCGCCCATTTTGTTCCTGGCCGTCGTGGGGGCGATTATGGCCGTCGCCAGCCGGCGTCGCACTGGGCTGTTCCTCTTCTTCTGGGCACTCGGAATTTTTCTCGCGCACAGCATTATCCCGTACAAAACACCGTGGCTTGTCCTCAGCATCCTGCTGCCGATGACGCTTCTCGCCGGCTACGGCGTCCAGACGCTGGCTGGCTATCTATACCGTAAAGAGCATTTGGCCTTGGTCATGCCCGCGTTGCCGCTGCTTCTGCTTGTCACGGCGGGGCTGATGGTCCGCCAGTTCCCTAAAACGGTCTGGATGACGTTTGTGGATAACGACAACGAAATCTATCCCCACATTTATGTCCACACATCGCGGGATATTTACCGGCTCGTTCAAGACATTGATGTGATCGCCGAACGCTCCGGGCTGGGAAATGAGATGGAAATAAACGTGGTCAGCGAAGTGGAATGGCCGATGCCGTTTTATTTGCGGCATTATCCCAACGCTTACTTCTGGCGGCGATACGAACGAGTGAAAAATTTAAAAACACCGGTGATTATTGCTCAAGAGTCCCAACACAAAGGGCTGGAAGCCCTTTTGAAAGACGAAAATTATATCACCCGGCCGTACACGCTGCGCAAAGGGGCGCCCCTCGAGCTATGGCTACGAGATGACCTCCGCTTTGAATAACATCCCGTTTCTATCGATTATCGTCCCCGCGTACAACGAAGGAGCGCGGCTGGGCCCCACTCTTGAGAAAATCGCGGCATTCACATCGCGTCAATCGTTCTCCTCTGAAATCATCGTTGTCGATGATGGCTCGACCGACGGCACACGGGCTCTCGCCGAAGCCTTTGCCGCAAAAAACAAGAATACCGTGGTCGCCGCAAATCCTGGCAATCAAGGCAAAGGCGCCGCCGTAAAGCGCGGCATGCTGCTTGCGCGCGGCAAATGGCGGCTTTTTACGGACGCGGACTCATCGACGCCCATCGAATTCGTCAACACTTTTTTCCCCCTCGCCGACAGCGGCTACGACGTGGTCATCGGGTCACGCCGCGTGCGCGGCGCGGACGTCGCCAAACGACAGCCTTTTTACCGTCAGGGGTCTGGAAATATTTTCAGCGTGTTGGTGCGCCTGCTTCTCTTGCGCGGTTTTATCGACACGCAGTGCGGATTCAAGTTGTTCTCGGGCGCGGCTGCGGAACTGATTTTTCCCAGATTAACCATCGACGGCTTTGGTTTTGATGTGGAAGTGCTCTACATTGCGGTAAAACGGGGACTTAGGGTAAAGGAAGCGCCGGTGAGATGGATTGATTCGCCGTATACGCATGTGCACTTGGTGCGTGACGCGGCAAAGATGTTCACAGATTTACTGCGGATCCGCCTTAACGATAAGCTCGGGAAATATTAAGCCGACGCGTGGGCGATCGTCTGCATCAGCGATATTGTTTGCGGCTCGCGCTTTAACAATCCCACCAATCGCTTCGGATCGCCGACCATAAACCGTGCGTCGTTGGCGCGGCCGGGTGCGGCAATCAATTTCTTTTCGATGCTCGCCGGATGTCCAAACGCTTTTAGCACCATTACGAACATCTCTCCCACCGACACCGGCTTGCCGGAACAAATATTGACAATATGATTCTTTGGGAACGACGCATCCTTCCAATCGAGGCGGCTCAAATCAGCAATGATGCGGCAAACATCTCGAGCGTCCAAATAATCGCGCACAAGAGAAAAACCGGGCAGCGGCGACAAATCATTTTGGCGCGCGCGGCGGATCAATGACGGCAAAATATAATGTTCCGGTTGCTCGGGGCCGATCAAACCGAAAACGCGGCCGATTAACAGTTGGACCTTGGGATTTTCCTTCTGGAAAGCCAGCAACTTTTCTTCGGCCTCACGCTTCGTTTTGGCGTAAACGGAGCGAGGAACCGGTAGCGTCACTTCGGAAATAGGCTTGTTGTCGCCGCTGTCGCCGTAAACGTGCCCCGTGCTGATGTAAAAAACGCGCGGTGCGAGCTTATGCTGGGCGGCCCATGCGCAGAACGTCGCCACGTTCTCAAACGTGTCCGTCACGTTTATTTTGGCGGCGCGCTCAGGGTCTTTCTCGCAGTCGGGAACAGAAACAAGCGCGGCCATCTGCACCAAGGTCACCTCGTTTTCGCGCACCACCAATTGGCTTAATTCGTCGCGGAACCCGTTCTGATCTTCCAGGCGCGACACTTGCTGCATAAACGGTAGGCGTGCCTCGCGCAATACTTTTTCAAAATGGCGGCCGAGCCCGCCCTTCTGCCCGTTATAGACGATCATTTGCGCAGGCGATGACGAAGCGATATTGAAACAATCCCCACAAGCGCGTTTTTAATTTCCGCGAACGTGGTGTTGCTGACACCGCGTTTGCGGTTGACGAATTTGATCGGGAAACTCATCACACGAAATCCCGCATGCAAGAGATGCGACAGCGATTCGCTTAGATATATATATCCCTTGTGTTCCTGCGGGACGGTGAGGAGCAGATTTACGGCCGAGGGCTTATAAAAACGGAAACCATTTGTGTAATCGTGGATTTTGCTGTCGATTAACAGGCGCGCCAAACAGTTAGCAAAGAAACTAAAGACGCGGCGCTGGATTGGCCAGCCAATAATTGTCCCGTCGGGATAACGGCTGCCCAAAACCACGTCGGCCTCGTTTAATAGCGCAATGCCTCTGGGAATGGCCGTCGGTTCGTGCGAAAAATCGCAGTCCATTTCCACAAACGCGCCAAACCCGTTGTCGCTCTTGTATCCCCAGGCGAACCCGTCGCGCACCGCGCCGCCGCGGCCGTCTTTTTTTGAGCGAACGATCAATTGAACGCGGCTTTTCCACGCCGAATTGGACTGCACTTCAGCCGAAATCTTCTGAGACGTTCCATCGGGGCTGGAATCGTCAACCACACAAACGGAATAATCCGCGCCGAGCGCCAGAATGGCATTAATCAAAAGAACGATATTATCGGACTCGTTGTAGCTCGGCAGGACGACGAGCGTTTTCATTTCAGCGGGTTTTAGCGGACGGCAGGGAACTCTCGATGGCTTTGAACGCCTCCTCGAACCGGTCCAACTGATCTTTCCAACCGACCGGATGGCAGCCGATCATAAAACCGTTTTCCAGAAGACGGTCGGAAACGGCAAGCGAAGCCGCGTTGCGGTGAGCGATCTTTTTCATCGCCGGGTGGCGCGCCAGATTGCCGGCGATGATCGGGCGTGTTTCAATGCCATGTTCTTCCAAAATATTTTTAATCTTCGTGACGTCGAGCGGTGACTTTTCCGCGACCGAAAATGGCAAGGTCATCCACGAATGGGCGCGGGCACGGCGCTTGGATGCCGCTTTACTGCCGAGCGTGTCGGACCCAACCAGCGTCATCCACGGCGTGTGCTTCTGCACGAGATTATGGATCGAGGCCGCTAAATTTTCCCTCGATTCGAGCATGCCGTCGAGCTTTTTCAATTGGACCAGGCCGATGGCCGCGTTGATTTCCGTCGGACGCAGATTAAAGCCGCTGGTGATAAACAAAAAGCGCGAATCGATATCGGCGCTTTCTTTCTGCCATTTGGCCTGGTCAGTGCGGCCGCGGCTCCAGCCGTGGGAACGCTTGCTGACCAAGTCGTCAAAAACCGCCGCATCGTTGGTCACCACGACTCCGCCTTCGATCGTGGAAATATGATGCGAAAAATAACAGCTGAACGTACCCATGACGCCGAAATTGCCCGCGTGAACGCTGTTCTCGTGCGCGCCAAGGCTCTCGCAAACGTCCTCAATCAAAACCAGCTTCTTGCTTTTGCAGAACTGCATGAGCGGCTTCATCGCGGCAATCCGACCGAGCACGTGGATTAAAAAGATGCCTTTTGTTTTGGGCGTCAGGCTTTTTTCGACGCTTTTTAAATCGACGGCCAGCGTAATGGGATCAATATCGACGAAAACGGGAATCAAACCCATCTGAACGAGCGGCCAAACCGTCGTGGGCCAGGACAAGGCGGGAACGATCACTTCATCGCCGGGATTCAAGAGAGGCTCGCCTTTGGTCGGGCGAATAAGGGCTTCGATCGCGATGAGGTTTGCGGAAGAACCGGAATTAACCATCAATGCGTGTTTGGCGCCGGTCCATTCGCTGAACTGCTTCTCGAACTCGCGAACGCGATCGCCCATCGTGAGGCTGGATGAATCCAAGACCTCTTTGGCGGCGTTGATTTCTTCCTCGGAAAAGGTGTTTTTCGCCAGCGGATAAGATGTGGCGAATTTTTTATTCAACATTTAATCGGCCTCGCATCGTTTGGCCAGAATCAGCGTGTCCTGCGGGTCACCCGCCGGCGTGAAACTGGCGTCTTTGTACAACTCGAAGGGCGCGTTGTTAAAGCGGTTGGTCTCCCACGTTCTTACCACGCACATCCGTTGCGTTTGCCCATGAGTTTCGGACGTAAAAAGGTATACGCCATCTGCCTCAGCAACAATTTGTGAATTATAACTTCTGATTTTGTCCTGTGGGGACTCTGTTTTTCGCTCCGGATACCAGATGTGCCACTTGGGCAGCTGCACAGGCCGCTCCCACACCGGATTGTCTTTGTTCAACGCTGTTTTGTAAAGCGCGTCCGGCATCAACGGAATTGGCAAACCCGGCAGATACCAATTAGCGAATTGCGGCGTGTAATCGAAAAGCGTTGGATCGCCGGGCTTGGCCTGCTCGGTCAAATACGCCACCACTTCATGGATGGGTTGCTTTACTCCGGCGCGTTCGTCTTTCCAATCGTGATAAACCAGCCGCAACCCCTGAAATGGGGTAAAGCGCCGCGTTGTTAATTCAGGAATCAGCGTAAAAACAAGGATCGCGATCGGGATTGCGCGACGCGCCCATTTCGGCAGATCGGCCAAGCCCAAAGCCATTGGCCACAATAAAAAAAGAAGCGGTGTCGCGATGTAATAGCGGTATTGCGAATACGGATGCCGGTCCAACGCCATACAGACGATCAACACTAGCGCAAAAACACTGGCCAACTGCCAGGCGCGACGGAAGTGACGCAAAACAGCCAACAACGCCGCTGAAAGCAGAATAAAATAGAACGCATAAAACAGACGCTTGCGCATCTTCAGCGTAAAGCCGAGGCTCAATTCCCGCATCACCCCCCACACCACCTGCTCTCCCGGCCGGCATAAGAAGAAAATGACCAGCAGCGATAACACGCCGGGTAAAACCGCCCACAGAAATACATGCTGAATGGTTTTTCGGTTAAAACCGGAGGTGTTCCATTCCGTGTAAAGAAAGATCAAGCCCAGCAAGAGGCTGAACAAGGAGCCTGCGACGGTTTGAACTTGCGGTAGAATAAAAATGGCCGCGGCAGCCAATGCCGGGCCCCATTTCTTTTTCTCTCTCATCGCGCCGATCCCAAGAAGGCCCAGCACCAAAAACAAGTCGATCAACGCGTGATAACGAGCGGTGCGATTGTGCACAATCCGTTCTGTTTGCCAGGAGAAAGCCAGCCCCGTAAGAACAGCGACAGGCAGGGACGCCGGCGTCAACGCCGCCAAACCATAAGAGATTGCACCGCCGGTCAACGCATGTGCCGCAAGAAACGGCATGCGTACCGCTTTGTCTTCGCTGGCGTGAACCGCATGCCCAATCGCCAATCCCGCGGCCGCCGCATAATATTGAGCCCAAGGTGTGTATCGATGGAGCGTCCCTTCTTCAATCTCCCCGCCACCGGTGGCCACGGAGGGGTTGCCGGCCTTATCAAACGTACGCGGCAGGCCCGAGGTCACAATGGTGCGGGCGCGTTCGGCGGTCTCAAGCTCGTCCACCCAAAGATGGCGATAACCCAAGCCAGCGGATGTGGACAGGAAAACAAAAAAGGCCAGCACGATGTGCGGCCATAATGGAAGGGGTTTGGGTGGCTGTTGCACGGAGAAATCCTAGCTTGTGTAACCCCCGGCCCGCAAGCGCGGCGGGATTCCCGGTTAGGGATCACGCACAAACGCTTTCTGGGCCAGGGAGACACAAACACGATACTCGGCCCCTCCACCGAGTTCGCGTTTACGACCCGCATATTAAAGAAGTTCTCCGTCGGAGAATACGTCAGGCGTTTGTAAATAAAAAGTAAATAATCGGCGGAAAAATGAATTTAAGAGTTTTTTCTGGGGAGTGCGTTAGAGGAATAGCAACTGGTTGGGCAACGCCTGACTAGGCGGCGCCTTCGGTGCCGGTGGTGATGCCGCGAACGGCCATCAGCAATTCTTCGGGGTTGCTGGCGGCGTCGAGCGCGTCCTCAAGCTTGATGTGGCCGTCCTGATAGAGCTTAAGCAGCGCCTGATGAAACGTCTGCATGCCGTAATACTGTCCTTGGCGGATGGCGTCTTGAACTTCCTGCATCTGATTGTCGGCGATCGCTTTTTTAACGAGCGCCGTGACGACCAAAACTTCGGAGGCCGGCATGCGGCCTTTCCCTTTGGCGTGCGGAATCAAGCGTTGGCAAACAACGCCTTTCAACACATCGGCAATCTGGAAGCGTACCTGCTGCTGCTGGTGCGGCGGGAACATGTCGATGATGCGGTTGATGGTCTGAACCGCGTCGGTGGTGTGCAATGTGGAAAAAACGAGATGGCCCGTTTGGGCGGCTGTGATCGCGGTGGACGTCGTTTCCAAATCGCGCATTTCACCGAGGAGAATAACGTCCGGATCTTGCCGCAAAACGTGCTTGAGCGCTTCCGAGAAACTGATGGTGTCCACGCCGAGTTCGCGCTGGCTGATGATGGATTTTTTATCGCGGTATAAAAATTCGATCGGATCTTCGATGGTGACGATATGCTCGGCGCGATCGTTGTTGACGAAATCAACCAGCGACGCCAGAGATGTGGACTTGCCGCTTCCGGTCGGACCGCACACCAAAATCAGGCCGCGCGAAAGTTGGGCGAATTTTTTAAACACAGGCGGAAGATTAAGGTCCGAAAACGTCGGGATACCGGTCGGGATCTGGCGGAGCACGATACCCACCGAACCGCGTTGGCGAAAGGCGTTGCCGCGGAAACGTCCGGCATTGGCCACGGCATAGGAAAAATCAACTTCGTTGCGGGCTTCAAAAACTTTTTGCTGGCGCGGCGAGAGCATGTGATAAAGAAATTCACGGGCCTGCTCGGGAGTAAAGCGGTCTTCTGTTGCGCTGACCAAATTCCCATCGACGCGATAAATCGGCGGGGTTCCGGTGCGGATATGCAAATCGGACGCGCGGCGTTCCACCATGCTTATAAGCAGCCGTGTTACGAGCGCTTCGGCTTTTTCATGATGCGCGGAGGCTGCGGCCGGAGTTGCGGCGGGCACGGTTGCGGGTTCAATTTTCTTTTCAGCGTTACTGGCATCCATACAAAAGCAGTGTAGGGAGAATAACCCTAGAATTCAAGGAATTATTTCAATTTACGGTTGCGCAAACGAAGATACGCGGGACGCCGTAAATCGTCCTCGCTGGGAGCCCCCGCTTGGGCCGGCGCGACGGTGGTCGGCGTTGATACCATGACGGGCGCTTTTTTGCCGATGCCCCGGTCCAACTGCTTCTTAACGGTCTTGGGCGGAAAGCCCGTGGCGATGACCGTCACTTTGAGCTTGTCTTCCAATGATTCGTCAAAAACCTGCCCATAAAAAACGTGCGAGTGGGCTGAGGTGGCGCTGGAAATATAATCCATGACTTCGCGGACCTCAAACATGGTGACGTTCTTGTTGCCGGTGATATTGATCAAAACACCTTTGGCGCCTTCAATCGAAACGTTTTCCAGAAGCGGCGATTGAACCGCCTGGCGCGCCGCATTCAATGCGCGATCGGGACCGGAGGCCGAGCCAATGCCCATCAGCGCTTCCCCCGCACCGGACATGATGCTTTTCACGTCGGCAAAGTCCACGTTCACGAGACCGTGAGTGGTGATGACATCAGAAATTGTTTGGATTGCTTGGCGAAGCACATCGTCAGCGACGCGGTACGCTTCAAGCGTCGGCGTGTTTTCATCGATAATATCGAACAAACGGTCGTTGGGGATGATCAGCAGTGTGTCGACGTACGGGCGAAGTTCTTCGATGCCCGCATCGGCCTGCTGGGAGCGGACGAGACCTTCGAATTGAAACGGGCGCGTGACCACGCCGACCACCAGAGGCGGCGTTTCAATGGATTTCGCGACCTGCGCGACCAGCGGCGCGGAACCGGTGCCGGTGCCGCCGCCCATGCCGGCCGTGACAAACAACATGTCGGCGCCGACGATGATTTCTTTCAGGCGATCTTCGGATTCCTGCGCGGCTTGACGTCCGAGATTGGGATTTCCCCCAACTCCAAGGCCTTTGGTCAATTTTTCACCAAGCTGGATGCGGACGGGAGCTAAATTGCGGCGCAGCGCTTGAGCGTCGGTGTTCGCGGCAATGAATTCCAGCTGGGTGACGTCGGCTTCAATCATGCGGTTGATTGCGTTGCCGCCGGCGCCTCCGAGGCCCACCACGCGGATGACAGCCGGCTGCTCTTTAAAGTCCTCAGTAAACTTGATGCGGGTCATTTCTGGTTTTCCCCTAGAACAGATCGTTGATATACGACTTCAACGTCCCGAATAAAGATCCGGCGGCCTTGCGGCTGGCGCGCGTGCCGGGTTTCGGCCAATCGCCGAAGGAATGAAAGTTAACGAGTCCCACCGCGGTGGCGTAGCTGGGATGCGAGACCGCTTCCGGAATGCCGCCGATGTTCTGCGGCAGGCCGTGACGGCCGGGGAGTTCGAGGATCTTTTCCGCCGCGGCGACCAAGCCCGGCATCATGGAACCGCCGCCGGTGACAATCACGCCGCCGGAGACCACTTGTTCGGCCATGCCCGAGTTTTCCAGTTCGAGTTTGACCAGCGAGAAAATTTCTTCGACGCGCGGCGCGATGAAATCAAATAGCGTGCTGCGCTGAATTTGGCGCTGCGTGCGGCCGTCGACGCTGGTGTAACTCACTTCCTCTTCCATGTCGACGGTCTCTTCCTGTCCGTTGCCGAGCACAAGAACTTGTTTCTTCGAGGTTTTGATCGCCGCGCCCCAGCGTTCTTTCACCAGTTTCGCCTGCGAAACGGAGGTGCGCAGGCCATGCGCGAGATCATTGGTGATGGCGTCGGCGCCGATTGAAAGCTCTTTGGTGAAGCGGACGCCGCCGTCGGTGTAAATGGCAATTCCGGTCGTCGAGCCGCCCAAATCGATAAGCACGCAGCCCAAATCTTTCTCTTCCTGGGTCACCACGACGTCGCCGAGCGCGAGCAGGCCGTACACCGGCTCTTTGATCGCGAAGCCCGCGTTATTGATCGCGCGCCACACGTTGTTCAAATGGCTCGAACCCGCGGTGACGATGTGCACTTCAACTTCAAGAAGCGATCCTTCCATTCCCACCGGATTCGGCACGCCTTGCTGGCGGTCGAGAACGAAGTCCTGCGGAATGACGTGGATGATTTCGCGGTCGGTGGAAATGGGAACGGCCTTGGTGGATTCAATGACCTGGGAAACGTCGTCGGTGGTGATTTCTTTGTCGGTGCGGGCGATGTTGATCGCGCCGTGGTGGTTAAAAGTTTGGGTGTGGGAGCCGCGAATGCCGACGACCAAATCACGGACGGTTTCTTTGGCCATTTCCTCCGCCGCTTCGACGACACGGCTGATGGCCAACGCGGTCTCGTCGATATTGATCACAACGCCGCCTTTTAGGCCGCGGCAATTTTGTTTGGCGATGCCGATGACTTCGACTTGGTCAGAATTGGGATCGCGGCGCGCGATCGAACAAACGATCTGGCCGCTTCCGAGGTCAAGCCCCGCGATAATTTCCGGTTTAGGCAAGGGAGCCTCCTGTGAACATTATTTTTGCTTCCAATTTGAATCCATGACGATGCGATTCTTTGAAAGCACGCGAAGCACGGCGGGCGAACGGACGGGAGTGAAACGGTCGAGAATGTTTAAAATATTTTCGGCATGAATGACAAACTCGCTTTCGATCATTTCACCCCACTGGACCACAATGCCGCTTTCGAGAATCACGCGAACGGCTCCTATATTATCAGTTTCTAATCTTTTGACCAGCGTCGAAAATTCGGGAACGTCCATTTTCCAGGTCTTCAGCGCCTTCAACTGCGCCGTACGCGCCGCCGCCGAGGTTTTCCCATTCAACACCACACGTGTTTCCATCGGCCTGTTGTGCTCGGCGAGTGGAAAAAGAGTTCCATCAGCTTTGACGCCCATGGCCTTGCCGTCGGCCTCGAAAATCGCCTCTGCCTCTTTATAACGGCCCGTAACTTTGAGCGAACGGTCGAATCCGCGTGAAACCGTCACCTGCTCGAGCTCGGGAAATTTCTGCAGCAACGCGGCTTCAACTTTTTCCAACTCGACATTGAACAGATGCGCGCCCGATTTGATCGGGAACGCGGCGGCAAGCGTCGGTGGAATGTCGCCTTCGAATTTAATTTGACCAACGCGGAGGTCGGAACTGTTTTCCCAGTAGCGCCAGGCGGACACCCCGCCGTAAACGATCGCGCCGATAACGGCCGAGCCGCCCACAATTTTCAGAAAACGCGTGAGCGTGCGCTTCATCACGGAACTGGCGTATGCGCGGCGGAATTTCACGCGCTGCGACCGGAATTTTTCCGGCGAGCGGCGTTTGGGTTCGTTGAAAAAACCCCCGCGCGAGGACCGCATGAGCCCTTTCGTCCGCTTAGCCACGGCGCGACAGCTCCACTATTCTCAAAACGAGATCGTCGAAAGACATGCAGGTCGCTTTGGCCGCGTCGGGCAAGAGCGATGTGCTCGTCATTCCGGGAATGGTGTTGACTTCCAACACATAAAAGCGGCCCGCCTTATCCAAAAGCAAATCAACCCGGCCGTACACGGTGCAGCCGAGCGCATCGAACGCGCGCAAAGCCAAACGCTGGGCCTCGCCCGTCTGCGCCGCCGTGATCGGCGCCGGGACCAAATGCCGCGATCCGCCGGCCGCGTACTTCGAATGAAAGTCATAAAACTGGTGTTCGGGCACGATCTCGATAACGGGCAGGGCTTTTTTGCCAAGAATGCCAACGGTGAGTTCCCGGCCGTCGATATGTCGCTCGATTAGAGCCGTGCCGGCTACGCGGAAGCAATTCGTCAAAGCGCGCTTAAGTTCCCGCGGATTTTTGGCCGGCGCAGCTCCGATCGCCGAGCCTTGATCGGACGGTTTAACGAAAACTTTTCCTTTCTTTAGAAGAGCTTTAAGAGCACTCGAGACTTTCTCCCCTTTTTTCATCACCGTCCCAGCGGGCGTGGGCACGCGTTTTTTCACAAACGCTTCTTTTGACAGGATTTTATCCATCGCCAGCGCGCTCGAGATCGCGCCGGAGCCTGTGTACGGAATATTGATCAAATCGAGCATGTTCTGCAGGCGGCCGTCTTCGCCGAATTCGCCATGAAGCGCAATAAAGGCAAAATCGATTCTCTTTTTCAGCAGATCAGCGGCGATGGAGGGTTTGACGTCGAAAGCAATTGTTTTCACGCCAAGACGCTTAAGCGAGGCTTCGATCGCGGCGCCGGTTTTGAGCGAAATCGGCCGCTCACGCGACCATCCGCCTTTCAACACCGCAACACGCCGGCTCTTCAGCCAAGCGAGCACGCCGGATTTTTTCATGCGAGAGCCGGTGGCTGAGCCACCACGTTAACTTCCAGTTCCAGGTCGATGCCGAACTTTTCCTTGACGGTTTCTTTTGCGAGCTGGACCAGCGCGAGCGCTTCCTTAGCGGTCGCTCCGCCCGTGTTTTCGATAAAATTGGCGTGCTTCGGCGAAAAACGCACGTGTCCCTGCTTGTGCCCTTTGAGTCCGGCGGCTTCAATAAGGCGCGCCGCGAAATCGTTCGGCGGGTTTTTGAAAACGGAGCCGACGTTTTTTGTGCCGAGCGGCTGGGTTTTGGCGCGCATATCGAGTTCATGTTTGATTTTTTCCTGCGCATTGCCGTTATGGGAAGGCTTGAGCATTAACGCAGCGGAAACGATCCATCGTCCGGCCAAATTGCTGTGGCGATAACGCAGCTCAAGCTGGTCGCGCGATAGCGTTTGCGTCGTTCCATCGGAATTGAGCACAACAACGGATTCCACCACGTCGCCAATCACGCCGCGCGGCGTGCCCGCGTTCGTCATGAGCGCGCCGCCCACGGTGCCCGGCACGCCGGCCAATGCTTCTGTCCCGGAAAGTGATTTCTCGGCGCAACGGCGCGCGAGCTTCGGCAAATGAACGCCCGCGCCCACATTGACGCGCTCGCCGCTAAACTCAATGCTTTCAAATTGTCCGCGCAGCCGCAGCACCACGCCGCGCAAGCCTTCGTCCGGCAATAAAACGTTGGAGCCCCAACCGAGAATAAACAGCGGCACGTTATCGCGCCGGCAAAATTGGAGCACGCCTTTCAGCTCATTAATCGTCTCCAGCTCCACATAGAGTTCCGCCGGACCGCCGATGGCCCACGTGCAGTGGCGCGAAAGCGGCTCTTCCGCCTTGACGCGTCCCGCGAGCGCCGGCACCGCTTCCACGAGCCGCGACTTAAGCGAGTGGCCTTCTTTAAGTACCGCCTCGCCCATCTTCCACACGTCGCCCGCGCCAAGCGTGAGCAGCACGTCGCCCGGTTGCAGCTCATCGAGCAATTGTTCAAAATCTTTTTTCTCGTTCCAGGCGGTCGCCTTTTTATTTTTAACGTACTTGGCGATGAGTCCGCTGGTCACGCCTTTGATCGGCGTCTCGCCCGCGCTGTAAATCGGCATTAATATGACGCGTTCCATCTTCGAGAGCACAGCGCCGAACTCTTTATAGAGATCTTTTGTGCGCGTGTAGCGGTGCGGCTGGAACAAAACGACGACGCGGCGCTTCGGCCACCGCTCTTTAGCGGCGGCGTAAGTGGCGGCCATTTCCGTCGGATGATGGCCGTAATCGTCCACCACGAGAACACCGTTCGCTTGGCCTTTGGTTTCCAAGCGGCGGCCGACGCCTTCGAACGACGACAGCGACTGCACGATTTTGTTGAACGGCAGTTTCAACTGCAGGCCGACACCAATCGCGGCCAAGGAATTCAAAACGTTGTGTTTGCCGGGAATCGGCAATTGGGCCTGGCCCAGCATCTCGCCTTTGTAGATCACGTCAAAGCGAGAATCGGTTTCGGACACGCTCACGTTGATCGCGCGCAAATCGTTCTTGGGACCAAAACCGTAGGTCTCAAAGCGGCGTTTGAGTTTGGGCAGGACGCGCTGCACGCCTTTATCGTCTCCGCACAAGAACGTGATGCCGTAAAACGGAATGTGATCGGAAAATTCGGCGAACGCTTCATCAAGCGCTTTCATCGAGCCGTAATAATCCAAATGATCGTTGTCGATATTGGTGACAACGGAAATCGCCGGCGATAACCTAAGGAAGGAACCGTCGGATTCATCGGCTTCGGCAACAAGAAATTCCCCTTTGCCGAGCACGCCGCCCGTGCCGAACGATTTTAAACGTCCGCCGACGATAACGGTCGGATCCAAGCCGTTTCTCTGCGTCATATGCCCTATCAAGGACGTGGTCGTTGTTTTGCCGTGTGTGCCGCCGATGGCGATGGTGTATTTGAGGCGCGCGATCTCAGCCAGCATTTCGATGCGCGGGATGACGGGAATGCCGGCTTTGTGTGCGGCTTTGACTTCGGGATTGGATTGGGAAATGGCGGTGGACGTAACGACCACATTGGCGCCTTCGACGTACGTCGCGTTGTGGCCTTCGGAAATCTGCGCGCCCAGGCTTTCCAAGCGCGCGGTCACAGCGGATTTTGATTTATCACTACCGGTAACCTTATAGCCGAGAGTGAGCAGAACCTCCGCGATTCCGCTCATTCCGCTTCCGCCAATTCCGACGAAGTGAATGTGTTTGATGGTTTTAAACATCGAGTGAAAGAAACACTAGTAAAAGAGCGGTGTTATCGTAAAGAATTGGGCTTCGATTCGCGCATTAATTTCAAATTATTGATGGTCGGCGGAAACTCCGGGTCCTTCTTTTGCAGCACCTCAAGCAGTTTTATACCGCGATCGGTTTGGCCCGTGTGCCAATACGCGAGCGCGAGCCCGTTACCGTAATTCACGTTTTCCTCGTCGAAGTGATACGCCTCTTCCAACAACGGTATGGCCTCGCCCGCGCGCCCGGTCCGCATGTACAGAACGCCCAACTTAAACTGCGCCGAGGGCATCTCTTCAAATTTGAGCGTCCATTTATAACCCAATTCATCGGTTCCGCGTACGCGCGCATGCGTGTGAATAACCACGGTGTAAAGAATCGTCAAAACGACAAGCACGTATTTGCCGATCTTTCGTTCAGCAATCGACATGGCCACCGGCACGATCAGCGCGGGCAGCGCCGCGTAGGCCCAATGGTTCATCATTGACGATTGTTCGATCATCGTCGGCGTCTTGGGCAATAGATTAAGGAAGAACCAAAGAAACCAAAAAAGCCCCGTTCTTTTCCGGAAATAAACCAGCCCAGAAATGATGCCGGTCAACGCCAGCAAGTAACCAACCCAAAACGGGCTCAGCGCCGGCATGAGATAAGGATAATGCAGAGGGAGTGGCAGAAGGAAAAGCATAAGGTAATAAAAAAGCACTTGGGGAAAGGCTTGGAAAAAAAACTTTCCGGTCAACGCCATTGAAGCGTTTGACACCGGCCCCATTAAAGCGGAGCGCCACCATACGTACGCCACAGCGATAATGGCCAGCGGAATCAGCCGCTTATATTCCCCACAACTTTTGCCTTGATACCAGTACACCAGCGCCAAAAGGCCCGGCAAGATCACGGAGCTTTCTTTCGAGAGAAGCGCCAAAACAAAAGCGATGCCCCCTAAAGCGACCCGTCGCGCCGATGTCGGACGCATAAACATAAGCATGGCGGCCAAAGAGAAAAAGAAGCCCATCTGCTCGCCCCGTGTGGTGACCATGAGCTGCAAATCCATGGGCAGCGGGTGTATCGCAAACACAAAGCCGCTAAAAAAACAAACCGCCGGCGACAGTCCCAGCAGGGCCAGAAATTCCATCAGCAAAAAAACCGCTCCCAAGTGGAAAAGAAGGTTGGTCAAACGGAAACCCCAAATTTTATCTCCCCACAGCGTGTAGTCGATCCGGTCGCTAATGGTCAACAGGGGACGATAATAAGGAGCCTCAGCGGGATCGTTAAAAAGGTTGGTCGTAAAGTCCCGGTAAAGCGTCCCCAGGCTCCACGTTTTTTCCATGTTCCGGCCAATGACGATGTGATCGTCGAAGAGAAACCCCAGTTTTAACGTCGGGGCGTAGGCCACGAAGATCAAAACCACAAGAATCAGCGCATTGCGCCATGTCGATTTCATCGCGCCAACAATGCCAAAAACGGAGATGTGCGCCAAATCATATGGTGTTTTGGGCCGGGGCGTTGCATATCCATGGGTATGAAGATCCGCAACGTGATCCTGCGCGAAACCTTCTTTATCCTCTGGGTTCAGTTACTTGTTTTCGGGAATTTTAACTCCGCTGAAGCGGCCAAGCCCGTCAGCAAAAAAGACCACGTGGTCAGCATCCGCAAGACGATTGCGAAGAAAGACATTCTGGCCAAATCCCAACTGTCCTATCACGCCACCGGCGGTTTTACCGAAGTGAATTCATTTGCGGTGATCATTACCTGCGCCAACGGCAAGATTTCCACCTATCGTTCGGTGCGCAACAATCGCCACGGCACGTTCCGCCGGACGGGGACCCTCTCCAAAGAGGCGTATTTGGCGTTGTGGGATGAAATGCTGCGCCGCCGCATCTTTGAAATGCAGGACGCACCCGCGCCGAAGCAGGATATTCTGGACGAATTTACGGTCAATTTTGAAGTTAAAGTCGGCGACGCCTCCAACAAGTTCGCCGCCTATGGTTGTTCCCGCCCGGAAGCCTCTTCTTACTTCGCCCTGCGCAGTCTCATGGACCAAACAGCCGATATGAAGGCTATTTGGGACATCCATCACAGCATCGTTAGAAAATAACTAATAATCAATTAATTTCATCGAAACTTTGGACCAAGTCTATTGTTGATTAAATTAGTCAACATATGGTACGCTTGGCCTATGATTAAGATGTCAACGAAATCAACATACGCGCTCAAAGCGCTGATTGATTTGGCCCGGTTTTCCTCCACAAAACCGGAGCGTTTAAGTAGAATTGCCGCGCGACAGCAGATCCCCCTCCCCTACCTGGAGCAGATCTTCTCGAAGCTCAAAAAAGCCGGCCTGGTTCAGGCCGTGCGCGGCCCGCAAGGCGGCTATAAATTGGCCCGGCCCGTGACTGAAATCTCGCTGGCCGATATCGTCACGATCTTGGAAGGTCCCCTGCAACCCGTTCTGTGCAGCCAGCCTGAAAAAAGATCCTCGACTTGTCATGACGTGGAAGGATGTCTAAGCCGGCTCGTCTGCAACGAACTGGACGGCGCGATTCACCAAATTTTGAAGAAAAATACGCTCGGCAGTCTCTGTGGCGAAGCGAACAAACTCCAAGGAGTAACAAATGTCTGACGTCTTGCTCTCAATCGAAAATCTCCAAGCCAGTGTGGACAACAAGCCTATTCTCAAAGGCGTGAACCTGAAAATCAAAAAGGGCGAAGTTCACACGATCATGGGCCCAAACGGCTCCGGCAAATCGACCCTTTCCAACGTTCTGATGGGCCACCCCAAATACAAGGTGACCGGCGGAAAAATCCTTTATAAAGGCGACGACATCAGCGGCTGGTCCGTCGATGAGCGCGCGCGCAAAGGCTTTTTCCTCGCGTTCCAGTATCCGCTGGCGATTCCAGGCGTTCCCGTCGCCAAGTTTTTGCGCATGAGCCTGCAAGCGGTCCTGGGCAAAGACATTCCCATTATCGAATTCCGCAAGCAGCTTAAAGAAAAGATGTCGGAACTCGGCATCGCCGACAGCTTCACCATGCGCTACATCAACGAAGGCTTCTCCGGCGGCGAAAAGAAACGCCACGAAGTTTTGCAGATGGCGCTGCTCAAGCCCGATATGGCGATTCTGGACGAAACCGACTCCGGCCTCGACATCGACGCGCTGAAAATCGTCGCCGAAGGCGTGATGAAAACCAAAAGCCCGGAACGCGGGATTCTCTTGATCACTCATTATCAACGTCTGTTGAACTATATCCAGCCGGATTTTGTTCATGTCTTGGCGGATGGAAAAATCGTTAAGTCCGGCGGCCGCGAACTGGCACTGGAACTGGAAAAAACAGGATACGTGGGAGTCTAACTATGGCAACCAAAGCGAAATTAGGCGAGAAAGACTACAAATACGGTTTTCACGACGACGTAACGCCGAATGTTTTCAAATCGGGCAAAGGCTTGACCAAGCACCTGGTTGAAGAAATTTCGGAAATGAAGGGCGAACCGAGCTGGATGCGCGCGAACCGGCTTAAAGCCTTGGAGATTTTTCAAGCCAAACCGATGCCGACCTGGGGCAACAATGAAATGCTCTCCCAGCTCGACTTCGACAACATCCATTATTATGTGAAGCCTTCTGAAAAAACGGAAAAATCATGGGACGACGTGCCGGAAGGCGTGAAGAAGACCTTCGACAAGCTCGGCATTCCCGAAGCGGAACGTAAATTCCTGGCCGGCGTGACCGCCCAATACGAATCCGAAGTCGTTTACCACTCCATCCGCAAGGACCTGGAGAAGCAAGGCGTGATTTTCTTGGGCATGGACGATGCGGTGAAGCAATTCCCTGATTTGGTGAAGAAGTATTTCGGCACCATTATCCCCTCGGCCGACAACAAGTTCTCGGCGCTGAACACCGCTGCCTGGTCGGGCGGCAGTTTCATCTATGTTCCGAAGAACACCAACGTGGAAATTCCCCTGCAGGCGTATTTCCGCATCAACTCGGAAAACATGGGACAATTTGAACGGACCCTGATCATCACCGATGAGGGTTCGAATGTTCATTACATCGAAGGCTGCACCGCCCCGACCTACTCCTCGGATTCGCTGCACTCGGCGGTCGTTGAATTGGTCGCACTGAAAGGTTCGAAGATCCGCTACACGACCATCCAAAACTGGTCGAACAACGTTTATAACCTGGTCACCAAACGCGCCGCCGCTTATGAAGACGCGGCCGTGGAATGGATCGACGGCAACATCGGCTCAAAACTGACGATGAAATACCCGGCGGTGTACTTGATGGGCAAGGGCGCGCGCGGCGAAGTTCTTTCCATCGCCTACGCGGGCAAAGGCCAGCATCAGGACGCGGGCGCGAAGATGGTGCACGTCGCGCCGCACACGACCTCAACCATTCTGTCCAAATCCATCTCGCGCGACGGCGGCCGCACCTCCTATCGCGGGCTGCTCCGCGTCGAGAAAGGCGCCGAAGGCTGCAAATCCAACGTGAAATGCGACGCGCTTCTTTTGGACGAAGCCTCGCGCTCCGACACCTACCCCACAATGGAAATCAACGAGAAGAACGTCCAGGTGGGCCACGAAGCGACCGTTTCCAAGATCGGCGAAGAGCAGATGTTTTATCTCATGAGCCGCGGCTTGAAAGAACAGGACGCGCAATCGATGATCATCAACGGCTTCATTGAACCTTTCGTCAAAGAATTGCCGATGGAATACGCGGTTGAACTCAACCGCCTGATCCAGCTTGAAATGGAAGGATCGGTTGGCTAAAAGACATGGCAACAATGACCAAATCCATCCAATTCAAAGATATTTCATCGTCTTGGCTCATCGGCGTCTCCAAAGAAAATAAGGAGCCGGTCTGGCTCACGGCGCTGCGCGAAAAAGCGCTGCACCAATACGAAACCCTCCCGTTCCCGGGTCCGAGCAGCGAGAAGTGGAAACGCACCGGCCTCGCCGCCCTTAAGTTCGATTCAATCGAATGGAACACGGACGGTGTAAAAAACCCGGAAGGCTGGATGCCGCTGGCGGACGCTCTGCGTCAGAAATCCGACTTATTGGAAGACGCGTGGCGCAAAGCCGTTGACGACGCCAAGAACGACAAGTTTCTCTCCCTTATTCTCGCGGTCAGCCAAAGCGCCTCGCTCCTCGTCGTGCCCAAAGGCCAGAAAATGACCGTCAATTTGAGCGCCAACGGCCAGTTTCATCTAAATTTCCTGTTCGTTGAGGAAGACGCCGAGGTCACGATATGGGAACAGCAAGACGGTTCCCCCAACAAAAGCGGCTTTATCGGCAGTTGCAGCCTCTATTACGTGGGCGACAGCGCCCAAGCGAACATTTACACGATCCAGAATTGGGACACCGACACGGTTCACTTCCATTTCCAGAACCTTCACCAATTCGCGCGCAGCCGCTTAAACGCGGTGACCGTGCAGGTGGGCGGGCGCGTCGTACACCAGGAATCGAACATTTATCTGCAGGGCGCTGGCGCGGAGAACAAAGTGCTCGGCGTGCTTTTCGGCGACAAAAAACAGACGTTTGAAAACTGGGTGACGCAGAATCACCTCGCCCCCTCGACGACCAGCGACATTCAGTATCGCTCCGCGCTGGACGGCGCCGCCAAATCGTTCTTCTCGGGCATGGTCTACATCGCCAAAGAGGCGCAGAAGTCGGATGCGTTCCAATCGGCAAAAGCTTTGCTCTTGTCCAAAGAAGCGCGGGCGGATGCGATCCCGAACCTCGAAATTTTAGCGGACGACGTGCGCTGCTCGCACGGCGCGGCCGTCGGTTCCGTGGACGAAGACCAGAAGTTTTATTTGCAGACGCGCGGCATCGCTCCAGCCAATGCCGAGCAGCTCATCATCCAAGGGTTTATCGAACCCGTGATCGACGCAGTCCCATCGGCAGACATGCAGGAGAAACTGCGCAATTATGTTGAAGAAAAGATGAAACGGTCATGAGCGATTTCGTTAATGTCGGCCCCGAAGCGAATTTCCCCCCGAACGAAACGACGGGCGTGAAAGTCAACGGCGCGGACATCTGCGTTGCCAATTGCGGCGGCAAACTGACGGCGTTCGACGACTCTTGCACCCACGCACACGCGTTGCTCTCCGGCTCCGACATCGAAGAGGGCTGCGAAGTCGCGTGCCCGCTGCACGGCGCGCGCTTCAACGTACTAACCGGCCAAGCGCTGACACTGCCCGCGGTGCGTCCGCTGCGCATGCACGAAATAAAAGTGGAAGGCGGCAACGTCTTCATCAAAATCAATGAGCCCAATTGATCCCAAGAAACTTCGCAACGACTTTCCCATCCTCTCCACGAAAATGGCGGGGAAACCCCTCGTCTATCTCGACAACGCCGCGACCACGCAGAAACCCAAAGCCGTCATTCAAGCGCTGACCGATTTCTACAACTCCAAGAACGCGAACATTCACCGCGGCGTCTACGCGCTCGCCGAAGCGGCCACCGACGCCTACGAAACCGCCCGCAAAGACGTGGCCGCGTTCATTAATGCCGATTCCGCGCGCAACGTCATCTTCACGCGCAACACAACGGAATCGATCAACCTGGTCGCGCATAGCTGGGCGCGCAAACATTTAAAAGCGGGCGACGAAATCCTCGTTACCGCGATGGAACATCACGCCAACTTCGTGCCGTGGTACATGCTGTCCAAAGAACGCGGAGTAAAGATCGTCGTCGCACCGCTCGCGAGCGACCACACGCTGGATCTGGAGGCGTTCAAAAAATTACTTACGCCGAACGTTAAACTTGTAGCGGTTACCGCGATGTCGAACGTTCTGGGCACAATCAACCCGGTGGAACAAATCAGCGCCTGGGCGCACGCGAACAGATCTCTGGTTTTGGTGGATGGCGCGCAATCGGTTCCCCACATGGCGACCGACGTTCAGGATCTCGGCTGCGATTTCTTCGCTTTCTCCGCGCACAAGATGCTGGGCCCGACGGGCGTCGGCGTCCTGTGGGTGCGCGGCGAGGTTTTGGACACCATGGATCCGTTCTTGGGCGGCGGCGAGATGATCAACACGGTGAGCGTCGAAGAAACCACCTGGGCCGAAGCCCCCCTCAAATTTGAAGCCGGCACCTCGAACTTTGCCGACGCGGCGGCGTTCTCCGCGGCGCTCGCGTATCTGAATAAGCTCGGCATGGGCGCCATTCGCGAACACGAAAAGGAATTAACGGCGTACACGCTCGCGGAACTGAAGAAACGCCAGGACATTGTTCTTTATGGGCCTCAAGACGCGGAGAAGCAGGGCGGCGCGATTTCATTCAACCACAAGATCATCCACGCGCACGACGTCGGCACGATTCTCGGCGAAGAAGGCGTGGCCATTCGCGTGGGCCACCATTGCGCGCAACCGCTGATGAAGGCGCTCAAAACGCCGGCCACCGCGCGCGTCAGTTTTTATATCTATAACACCAAAGAAGACGCCGACGCATTCTTAAAGGCGCTCGACCGTGTGGACGCGATATTTGGCTTGGGAGCGAAAAAGTGAGTACCCCCAAAGTAGAAGGCGGTGCGATGGGCGGCGTCGAGGAGCTGTACCGCGAAGTCATCCTCGACCATTTCAAAACGCCGCGCAACAAAGGAAGCCTCGAAAAAGCCAACATCAAAGCCTCGGGCATGAACCCGTTGTGCGGCGACCAGATCAGCGTGACCGCGCTAATTGACGGCGGCAAAGTTAAAGATTTGAAATTCGACGGGCACGGCTGCGCGATTTCGCAGTCATCCGCATCCATGATGACCGCCGCCCTCAAAGGAAAAACCCTGGAGGAGGTCCGCGGCATTTCAAGCCTCTTTAAGCAGATGTTCGGCCTGGAAGAGAAGAAAAAGGATTTTAACCCCGACGAACTTGGCGACCTGGAAGCGCTCGAAGGCGTGAAAAAGTATCCTGTCCGCATCAAGTGCGCTGTTTTAAGCTGGAACACATTACTCGAAGCCTTAAAGGAAAAAATATGACGGAAAACGACGATACAAATATCGACAAACCGGTCCCCTTCCTCACGAAGCAAGCGGAACCGTCGAAACCCGGCGAAATGCCGACCGATCAGGAAATCACCAACGTGCTCATGGCCGTAGAAGATCCGGAACTCCATATCAACATCATCGATCTGGGGCTGGTTTACCGCATTGACCGCGACTTAAAACTCGGCAAAGTCGAAGTCGACATGACCCTCACGACGCCGGCCTGCCCGTATGGCCCGCAGCTGCTGGGACAAACGCACGCGATTTTAAGCCGCCTCCCGGCGGTGAAAGAAGTGAAGATCAACACCGTCTGGAGCCCGAAATGGGACCCGCGCAAGCACGCTTCCGAAGTCGCCCAGATGATGCTCGGCATCATTTAAACTTCAATTTAAAAATTATGTCGATTTATCTCGATCACAATGCGACCACCCCGCTAAAGCCCGAAGCGCGCGAAGCGATGAAACCGTTCCTCGAGGACGGTTTCGGCAACGCCTCCAGCGTGCATCAGACGGGCCAGCGTTCGCGCAAAGCGGTCGAGGAAGCGCGTGAGAAAATCGCACGCTTTATCAACGCCGAAGACCCTTCGGAAATTATCTTCACGTCCGGCGGCACCGAAGCGAGCAACATGGCGCTGAAAGGTGTTTTTTACCGTCATCGCAAAAAAGGGTCGCGCATGATCGCCTCAGCGATTGAACATTCCGCCGTCCGCCACGTTCTGCACTATCTCCGCGACGTTGAGAGCATAGACATGATCACCGTTCCCGTTGGTTCCGACGGCATCACGCGCGTCGCAGATGTCGTTGACGCGATGACGCCCGACACCATTTTGGTTTCGATCATGATGGCCAACAATGAAACTGGCGTGATCCAGCCGGTGGCCGAAATCGCCAAGGAAGCGAAGAAGAAAAACATCTTGATAATGACCGACGCTGTTCAAGCGGCCGGAAAAATTCCGGTCGATGTGCGTGCGCTCGGCGTTGATTTGCTCACGCTCTCCGCACACAAATTCGGCGGCCCCAAAGGTGCGGGCGTTCTCTATGTGCGCAAAGGCACGCAACTGGAAGCCTTGATCCATGGCGGCAGCCAGGAAAAAAACCGCCGCGGCGGAACGGAAAACGTCGCCGCGATCATCGGCATGGGAAAGGCCGCGGAAATTTCGCAGCAACATTTGCAGGACGAGAACGCGCGGCTCTCTGGTCTGCGCGATAAGCTGGAAAACGGCCTGTTAAATCAGATTTCGCACACCAGCATCAACGGCGAGCGTAAAAACCGCGTGCCGAATACCACCAACATTTGCTTCGAATACACCGACAGCTCGGCGATGGTGATGGCGCTCGACATGCAGGGCATCGCCGTCTCGAACGGCAGCGCCTGCGCCGCCGGCAACCCCGAACCCTCCCATGTTTTGTTGGCCATGGGCCTTCCACAGGACAAGGCCCACGCGTCGCTGCGCATCTCGCTTGGCTGGAACACTTCCGACGACGACGTCGAGCGCGCGCTGAAAATTATTCCCGGGGTCGTCTCGCGTTTACGCGAAACGCATCCGCTGTGGAAAAAGGCGAGCTGAATGTACAACCCAATCGTTCTTGATCATTTCCAAAACCCACGCAATCTCGAAGAGATGAAAGACGCCACCGCAACCGGCATGGGCGCGAGCCAAGTGTGCGGCGACGTGATGACCCTTTATCTCAAGATCGACGGCGAAAAAATCAAGAATGCCACCTTCAAAACCATGGGGTGCGGCGCCGCGATTGCCTCCGGCTCCGTTCTGACCGAACTTCTCAAAAACAAAACCGTCCTGGAAGCGCGCGCGATCACGCCGCAAACGCTGATTGATGCGCTCGGCGGCCTGCCGAAAATTAAAC
>CAZCJA010000030.1:23204-25837 GCA_964499015.1 uncultured Elusimicrobia bacterium | reverse complement strand
AGGTCGATACGACTGTTAAGATTCCCATGCGTGGAAACGTCGAATCGCTGAACGTCGGCGTCGCCGCGGCGCTGTGTTTGTTCGAAGCGGCGCGCCAGCGCGACGCTTTGGAGAAACGATGAACTTGCGCCACAAAGTCGCTTTAATCACGGGCGGCGCCCGCATCGGCATCACCGTCGCCGAAGAACTCGCGCGCGAAGGATGCCACGTCGCACTCAGCTACCGCTCCTCGAAAAAATCCGCCGAAGAGGCCGCAAAGAAAGTGGCCATCATGGGCACCCGTTCGCTTATCGTCCAGGCCGACGCCACCGTCGAGGCGCATGTGAAGCGAATGGTTCAGACCGTTAAAAAAGAATTCGGCCGCATTGATATTCTGATCAACATGGCGTCCAGCTATGAAAAAACGCCGCAGCGCGCGCTGGACGAAAAAATCTGGAACGAGCACGTCGACGCCAATCTAAAATCCGCTTTTCTTACGGTCCAACACACCGCACCGCATTTGGCCAAGAGCGGCGGACGCGTTGTCAACTTCGCCGATTGGGTCGCCGCCAGCGGCCGGCCGCGCTACAAAGACTACATTCCGTATTTCACGGCGAAAACGGGCGTGATCGGGCTCACGCAGGCGCAGGCGTTGGAACTGGCGCCCGATGTGCTTGTGAACGCCATCGCCCCGGGGCCGATCGTGCCGCCGGCGGGCGCCACCAAGAAAGAAGAGGAGGAAGTCATTAAAGTCACGCCGCTCAAACGCTGGGGCGGGGCGCTTGAGATCGCCAAAGCGGTCGTTTTCCTTTGTAAAACCGATTTTGTCACAGGCGAGTGCCTCCGCGTCGACGGCGGCCGCCACCTTTTCTAAAGGAGACAACATGGGGATCGAACGCCGCAAACTGGAACGCCTGGATTCCAAACTCTTCGTCGACTTTGATTCACTGCCGCTTAAGGAATCGGTTGGCCGCGGCGTCGTTCTCGACGTCAGTCTCGGCGGCTTTGGCGTGGAGACGGAATTGGACATGAAGCAAGGCGAGACGTATATCTGCCACATCGAAATCCCGCTCACGCTCCACGCCAGGATCGTGCGCAGTGAAATAAAAGGTCAAATGAAACGTTATGGTCTGCAATTTGTCGGCCAGAATTTCTTCGACAAACTGGTGCTGAAGAAATTACTCAAGGGCCGCCGATCAACAAGGAAAGTGTGAGCAAAAAATCAGCCGTCGGCATCATTGGCCTGGGAATTTTGGGCGCGCCCATCGCCAAAAATTTAAAGAAGGCCGGCCACAGCGTCATCGTCACCAATCGCACCGATAAAAGCGCGTGGGCGAAACAGGAAGGCCTTGAATGGGCGAAGACGCCGGAGAAGCTGGCCGAAAAAGCGGACTTCATCATCACCCTTGTAACCGACCATATGGCGGTGCGCGAAGTCTCGCTTGGGCTGAACGGGTTTCTCACGGCGAGCGTAAAGGGGAAAACGTGGCTGCAGATGAGCACCGTGAACGAAAAATCCACCCACGAATTTGCCAAAGAAGCGGCCGACCGCGGCATGGACTTCATGGATTCGCCGGTGACCGGCAGTAAAAAACAGGCGGAGGAAGCGCAAATGATCATTCTCGCGGCCGGCGACAAAAAAGTTTTGGATAAATGCCGCGACGTCTACATGGGCACGAGCAAGGCGATCGTGGAAGCGGGCGAGATCGGCAAAGGCACCCTGCTGAAGTTGGCGATGAACATGGCGGTCGTGCAAATGACCACCGCCATCTGCGAAGCCTACGCGTTCGCCAAAGCGCAGGGCGTCGACCCGGAGAAAATTTTCGAAGTGATCGGCCACAGTCCGGCGCTCAACTGCGGCTATTACCAGATCAAGAAAAAGCCGCTGATGGATGGGGACTTCACACCCGCGTTCTCAATTGCGAACATGTTGAAAGACGTGCGCTACATGGATGAAGCGACCAAAGCGGTGCGCTTGGGCCTGCCGGTGACGCAAGCGGTGCGCTTTACGCTGGAATCGGCGATGGCGGCCGGCATCGGCGCCGAAGACGTCACCGCGATTGTGAAAATTTTGGAGCCGCGCCACAAAGCGGCCGTTTAAAAAGGAGAAAAATGCAAAACGTAGCTTGGTATCAGATTATCGCGGCCGGTTGGCCGGTATTATCCGTACTTTTGATCGCATCCATTATTACCGTCGCGGCCGTGTGGGAGCGGTGGAAATATTTCGGCGGCATTCACACCGACTCCTCTAAATTCCTTCAATCGATCCGCGCGACCAAAGACGCGCAAAAAGTGGTCGCGTTCTGCGAAAAGGAATCGGACCAGCCGCTGGCCCGCATCACCTGCGCGATTTACAAAGCGCCCGGAAGCCGCGAGGACAAAGAGCGCATGCTGACGCGCACGATCCAAGCCTTGGTTCTGGATCTGGAAAAAAACATTTCGCTCCTGGCCTCGGTGGCCTCGGTGGCGCCGTTCGTCGGCCTGCTCGGCACCGTCATCGGCATTATCCGCGCGTTCCGCTACGTTTCGATGTCGGCCGGCGGCGCGAGCATGGTGGCCGTCGGTATTTCAGAAGCGCTGGTCGGCACCGCGGCGGGCTTGGTGGTCGCCATTCCGGCCCTTCTCTTCTACAACTACTTCGCCAATAAAATCCG
>CAZCJA010000030.1:22529-23194 GCA_964499015.1 uncultured Elusimicrobia bacterium | reverse complement strand
ATCCGCCGCTTGACGCAGGACTGGGAACTCTTCGGCGCGGACATCATCGACACCTCGCTCGGCAAAGGCATTTAAATGAAAGTCGGATCGACATCCGGTTCGGGCCGCTATCACTTGAACGCGGAGATCAACATGATCCCGCTGATCGACGTCGCGCTCGTGCTGCTGATCATCTTCATGGTTATCTCTCCGATTCTTGTTGAATCACAGATGCGTGTGAACCTGCCGAAAGTGACCTCTTCCGGAAAAGCGGAAGAGAACCCGCTAAAAGTAGAAATCGCCGCCGACGGCTCGCTGGCGTTCCAGGGAAAAATGGTCAGCCGCGCCGAGTTTGAAATGGCCCTGCGCCGCGAACTTCCGCCCGGCCACCGCGCCGCGCTTCTCATTCAAGCCGATAAAGACGTCGCCTTTGACAGCGTGGTTTTCGTGATGGATCTGGCCAAACGCCTGAATGTCGAAAAAATGGGCGTCGGCGTCATCCCGGAGATTCTGCAGTAGTGCTTAAGTATTACCGCAATTCCGTTCTTGTTCATGCCGCGCTTCTCGCGGTGATTTTTTTGTCGCCGTGGATCTGGCGTTACAAAGGACCCGTGATGATTATCGACGGGTTCGATTGGGAAGGCGGCGGGGGCGGGGGCGGTGATGGAGGCGGCGGGGGAGTAAAA
>CAZCJA010000030.1:14874-22519 GCA_964499015.1 uncultured Elusimicrobia bacterium | reverse complement strand
ATGGGCCAAGTTGTGCCCGCGCCGCAAAAAATTCCCGTGCCCGCGAAACCCGCTCCGGTTCAAGAAGCGGCCAAAGCGGAAGACGCCTGGAAAGTGGATTCGAAAAAAAAACCCGAACCCGTTAAAGAAACGCCCAAGCCCGTAACACCCGTCAAAATTGGTGAGACCGAAACCAAGCAGCAAAGCAATGTGGTCAGCCGCGGCACCAAAGAAAACGAGAAGATCGGCGAAGGATTTGATTTCGGCGGTGACGGCAAAGGCGGTAAAGGCCCCGGCGTCGGTATTGGATTCGGCCCGGGAGAAGGCGGCGGTTCCGGCGGCGGCAGCGGCTTTGGTTTCGGCAGTTATCTGGGCATTTTACGCCGCCGCATTTGGCAGGAATGGACGCAGTCGCCGATCTACGGCGTCAATCAGACCTGCGTTATCGGCCTGACCGTCGGGCGCTCCGGCAACGTCAGCGACATTAAAATCGAAAAAACGTCCGGCAATTCGTTTTACGACAACGTCGCGCTGCGTTCGGTGCGCAACTCCTCGCCGCTCCCGCCGCTGCCCAGCGGCTTCCCAAACCCTGAACAGCGCTTCCGCATCGCGTTCCGCCTCACCGAATAACGTGAAAATTCTTCTTATACAGCTCCGGTCCATCGGCGACGTGATCTGCATGGGCCCAGCCATCAAACAGTTGCGCTCCGCTTTACCACAAGCCCAAATCGATTTCCTGGTCGAACCCATTTCCGCGCCCATCGTCGAAAAGAATCCACACCTAAACAACGTTCTCGTCTACGACAAAAAAAATCATTTCTCCGAAATCCGCAAAATCCGCGCCCGCGGCTACGATGCGGTGCTTGATTTTATGAGCAATCCGCGAACAACCGCCATCGCTTTCTTCAGCGGCGCCGAGCATCGCGCGGCCTTTAAAGTGGGCCCGCGCGCCTGGCTTTATAACCTCCGCGTTAAAGGGCTTAACATCGCCGAATACGTACCGAAACGCCGCGTGCGCCTCATTCAGGAATTCCTCGAAAAAATCAACGTGAAGCATCCCTGGCCGGCCTCGTTCACGCCGGAACTGCATTTGAGCGAAGACGATAAACGCTTCGCCGCCGACTGGTTAAAAAAAGAAGGAAATTCCGAGCGGTCGTTCGCGATCATCGCACCCGTGCACAAACACGCGATCTGCCGTTGGCGCCCGGAAGGATTTAAAGCCGTCGCCGACTATTTATCGCAGAAAGGACTCAGGGTTTATGCGATGTGGGGACCGGGAGAGGAAGAACTTCTCAAACAATTAACGGCGGGCTATAAAAACACGATCGGCTATTTACCGCCGAACGACCTGCGCAAAATTGCCGCGGTGATGCAGAAAGCCAAACTCTTTGTCGCGAACAATTCGGGTTCCATGCATTTGGCCGTGTCGGTGGGAACGCCGACGGTGACGATTTACGGCCCGACCCGCGCAGTGGACTGGAACCCGACATCCGCCGATCCCCAGGAACGCAAACGCCACGTTCCGATGATGGCCGAAAACGTGGCGTGCTTGGGTTGTCGCTTAAAAACCTGTCCCGTCGGTCATTTGTGCATGAAAGAGCTCACCGAGCATTCCGTCCTTTTAGCCTGTGACGAGGTCTTAACGGCTTAGCTCTTGGATATGGCACAGCGCGCGCTTGACCACATCCTGTGCGTTGCGTCCGTCGCGCGGGTAGACAGCCCACCCGACCCGGGGAAAAATCATGACCGGCGCGTTTGGATTTAAAAACTGAAGAACGATTTCCGTCCAGCGGCCGCTTAGATCATTGTAACGGCCCGTTTTAATCACGTTCTGGATTAGGATGCCCAGTTTCCGGGCGATCGAATCCATCTCGCCCAAATCAACCGCGTCGAAAACGAGGCCAAAACCTTCCTGGAAGCGTCCCACGAACTGGCTTGAATGAATAACCTTGCGCATGGCGATGCCGATTTCCCGCTGCAGGTTGTACACCACGGTATTCGATCGCCGCTTGCGGAAGGACTCCAGATTGGCGACCTGGAAGATCATGACGAAAAAGGGACGTCCTGTCTTATCGCTGTTATCGATGGCCCTGGATATGCGGGCCGCAAACTCGGTCCCTGTTGGTAGCTGCGACGATGCGGCTGTTTGCGCTGCGCTTTCGGTCTGCATAAGGGGCCTCCGTTCATTTATTTATTATTAGTCCGTTTTGGTCGCCCCTGAGCGAACCGTCTGACCTTCCTTATGTACCTCTCACTCCGTCGAGAATCAACGTGACAGATAGCACATATTTCCCATGGATATCGATGAGGTGTCACCGCTTTGTCACCCTTCACCGCTAGCCTAAGAGCATGAAAAACAACGAACTCATCATCGACTTGGACAGACTCAAAAGTGAAGAAACGTGGCGTAAAATCAGCGCGGAAGAGATGTACACGATAGCGCTGCCCGACTTCTTCAAAATGCCGGATATCGACTTCGTGGCCGTGGCCAAAGAAGATCGCGATGTCCGTGTGCTGTTCAACTAAGAAACGAGGTCAGTAACCGCTCTTGTTTTCGCGGTGAAATGACGTCAAAAACCCCTGGATTTTCCTTCCGTGATGAGGCAATATTCGCCTATGAAAAAATCGCTTTTAACCCTTTCCGCTACCGCTCTTTTTTCTTTCCTTATATATAGTCCCGCCAGCGCCTACGATTCCGTTACCGCCGGCAAACTCATTTCGCTGGTCGACAAGAAAGCCGAACCCACCTTGATGCGTTTGGATAACGACGGCCAGCCGTGGATACTGAACAAGCTAAACGGGGCCATCCAACGCATCTCACCGGAAGGAAAACCCGCGCAAACGCATTTGCCCGTCAAAAAGAAGGACTCCTCGTTCCGCTCCGTCGCCGACTTCGTTTTCTACAAAGACAACTCCATTTTCATTGCCGACCGCGATGCCAACAAAATCGTCCGCATCGATAAAACCGGCAAAGTCCTGACATCGATAGAGGCGCCATCGCCCTCGGCGATCGCCATCAGCCTGGACGACGCCATCGCTGTCGGCCTGCCCAACGACGGCGTTATCCGCATCATGTCCCTGGACGGCGTTCCGCTGCACGATTTGTTTTTGCCCAATAAAGAGGTTTTCAAATCCATTAATGCGCTGTCCTTCACCCCCGACGGAACGGTGTGGGCTTTGGACGGCACGGCGGGGAAACTGCACCGCTTTTCCGCGGCGCGCAAATGGCTGGGCGCCACCGAAAGCCTGGAGGACGCGGGAGGACTCGCCATCGACGCCTACGGCTTTGCGTACGTCACGCTGGGCAAAGGCCAGTGGAAAGAAATCGACTCGAACGGAAAACTCACCGGCACCTTCGGCACAAAGGGCAAAGAACCGGGCAAAATGAGCGATCCCGTCGGTATTGTGATCACGGACAAGAGCGAATTGTGGATCTCCGAGACCGGCAACAAGCGCCTGCAGGTTTTCTCCATTAAAAATGCCAACAAGAAAAACCCGCTATTGAATGAACCCGCCGTGCGCATTCAAGTGCGCCGCGGCGCCAGCTGGCCGATCGCACAAGCCAAGACCGCACTCCCGCAGGCCGACGGCGGCGCGCTGGTGTTTACCACGGTCAAAAAAGTGAAACTGGATTGGATTGGAAAAGACGGCGGCGTTAAAAGCACCGTGATGAAAAAAGAATTTGCCAAAGTCGTGGACGTGACGCAGGACCCGAGCGGCGCGATTTGGATCCTCGACGCCGGGCAATCCCAGCTTTCCAAAATTTCGCCGGAAGGCGACATTCAACGCTCTGTCGGCCAGAAAGGCAAAAAAGAAGGCGGCCTGAGCGCTCCGGATACGTTCCGCGTTCGAGAGGACGGCTCCTACGTGGTGGTGGATAAAGACCGCACGCGCGTCCAAGTCCTAAGCCCCGACGGTTTGTTCCTGTTCACTGTGGGTAAAAACGGCGCGAAGGCGGGAGAATTCAAAACCGTCACCGGTATCGCCGTGACGACCGAATGGATTACCATCGCCGACGACACGCGCAAAGCCCTCATTTTTTACGATAAGAACGGCAAGTTTCTCTCCGAGATGGCCAACGTGGACGGTAAACCCATTATCTGGAACCAGCTGGCGGATGTGGCCGCCGATGGCGTGGGCCGCTTTTTCGTGCTGGATAAAGGCACGGGCCGCCTGCGTATTTTCTCCAACGATTCCAAGTTCCTCGCCGATTTCTCGGTCTCCGGCAACAGCCTGAAATGCGGTCCGAATAAAAACATTTTGGTGGTCTCGGATAAATCCATTGAATCATTCACGATCGACATCGTACCGTCAGCGCCGGGAAATTTGTCCGCAGCCGACAACGCGGGCGACATTAATGTCGCCTGGGACGCCAGTATCGATTCCGCGCAGTACCGCGTTTATCGCGCCACGACCGCGACGTCTTATTCGCTTTATATCACGACGCCGTCCAGCAGCTTCTCCGACCGCGAAACCATCCCCGGCGTTTTCTACCGCTACGGCGTGCGCGGCGTAAACCAAATGGGCTACGAAGGAAACTGGTCGCAATCAGCGCCGATCAAAGCCAGCCGCCGGCGCGACGTATCGCTGGTCAGCATCACCAACGTGGCTTTCAAACCCATTTTCACCGCCGCCGCCAAGTTTTACGTGAAGGAACCGATCGGCGAAATCGAAGTGACCAATAACAGCGATTTGTCGTACCGCAACGTCAAACTCTCCGTGGGCCTGCGCAATTACACCGACGCCGCCACCGAAAAAATCATTCCTGACTTGGGGCCCGGGCAAAAACTCACGGTGCCCGTTACGCTCACGTTCAACGACAGAGTTTTGGAGCTAACCGAAGACACGCCGGTTCAAGCCGACGTACGGCTTTTCTATTTCGAGGATAATGAAGAAAAAATGGTATCGCAGAACGTGCCGCTGCACTTGTATTCGCGCAACGCGATCTCCTGGAACGAAAAAGCGCGCATCGTGTCGTTTATCACGCCGAAAGACGCGCCCATCGTCGAGTTCTCACGCCAGGCCATTCGCGCCTTTCTGCCGCAGTTGAAAACGACGACCGTTATGAAACCGATCGCCAAAACCATGCTCTTCTTTGAAAGCATGAAAGCGCTGAACATTTCCTACGTTCAGGATCCGAAAACGCCGTACGCCGAGGCCTCGAAGAATCCCGAAATACTGGATTACGTGCAGTTCCCGCGCGAAACGCTTCGCCGCCGCACCGGCGATTGCGATGACACCACGGCCCTTTTAAGCTCGCTGCTGGAAAGCATCGGCGTCGAAACCGCGATCGTCGACACGCCGGGCCACATTTTCATGATGGCCAACACCGAAGAGAGCGACCCAGCGATGCTGGGGCTTCCGATCGACCGTTTTGTCGAATACCGCAACACCTTCTGGATCCCGATCGAAACCACCAAGCTCAGCGCCGGCTTTAACACCGCGTGGCAAGCGGCGGCGACGGAAGTAAAACGCGGCAAAGACCGCGGCGAGATTGAGTTCCTAACGTTCGCCGCCGGCGGGGAAAAATACGCGCCGGTAACGCTCGTCGAGAGCGACCCCAACCAACCCGCTTTTCCGGAAGCCGGCGTCGCGGCAACGTTCCCGAAAATGCTCGCCGAACTGGAAGCGGAGCGAAACTCCGCCCGTGTGAAAGCCATTCAAGATTTGATGGCCAAAGACCCGAAGGACGGCTCGCTCAAAATTCAGCTGGGCATGATTTACGTGGAAGCGCGCAATTTGACGGAAGCGGAAGCGCTGTTTAACTCGCTGCTGCAGGACGAATCAATCCAAATACAGGCGGCCGCGCAGAACAATTTGGGCAACGTCGCTTACATGAAAGAGGATTTCGCCGCAGCCGCCAAATATTACGCCGACGCGGCGAACCTGGACCCGGCGGACGCGGGCATCACCATCAATCGCGCGCGCACGGCCTGGAAACTAAAGAACAACGCCGACGTGGAAAAATTTTTAACCGAAGCCAAACAAAACCTGCCGGAGTGGCGTGAATACGTCACCGACTTCCCGGCGGAACTGGTTCCAAAGTAAGGGGGCACAAATGAAGAAATTACTTCTCGCACTAACGCTCGTTTTCAGCCTTTCAGCCGTTTACGCCGATGATGCGGCCGCGCCGAAAACCGCCAAAGAAAAAGCCATCGCGGCCAGGAAAAAGAAAGCCTCAAAAAAACCGGTGGAGAAAACGCAAATCGCCGCGCCCGTACCGAAAGAGGAGCGCAAAACGACGATGAACCAGAATTTGCAGGAGTGGCTGACGAAAATGAAGAAACGCGTTTCCGCCGCCCGTTCCAAGCAGAACAAGTTGGTTGCGGTCGCCGCCGTGCGCGGTGATGAGAAAACAGATCCGGCCCCGCTCTACTGGAAAGGAAAAGAAGGGGAAAAACCTGTGGATGCTGCCGAGATTGAGAAATTTAATGAAGCCATCGAAACCGCCGCGTCCGGGGATGCCGATGCAGCCAAAGTGAAACTGCAGCAGTTTGTCGAAAGCCATCCGAAAAGCCCGCTGGTCGCCGACGCCAACGAAACCTTGGCGAAACTCTCGGTGGCCGAAGACGCCGGGGACGCCCCCGACCCCACAACGGCGCCGTAAGCAGCCTACTCAATCCCTCGGCGATTCGTTAGAATCGCCCTTCAATGGACATCGAGCAATACCGCAAGATCCTGTCGGAGAAGATTTTTGTCTTCGACGGGGCGATGGGGACGAACCTCCAAAAATACAACCCAACTGTTGACGATTACGACGGCAAAGAGGGCTGCACGGAAGTGCTTTGCTTTACCAAGCCCAACTGGCTGAAAGAAGTTCACGGATCTTTTCTCGAAGCCGGCTGCGACATCATCGAAACCAATTCCTTCGGCTCCAACCGCATCGTGCTGGCCGAATACGATCTGCAGGACAAAGTTCTCGAGTACAACCGCGCCGCCGCGAAGCTCGCCAAAGACGTCGCCAATTCTTTCTCCACCAAAGGCCATCCGCGTTTTGTCGCGGGCTCGATGGGCCCGGGCACGAAACTCCCGTCGCTGGGCCACACCACCTTCGACATTCTTCGTTCCAGCTACGCCGAGCAGGCGCAGGGACTCATCGAAGGCGGCGTCGATCTTCTACTCATCGAAACCTGCCAGGATCTGCTGCAAGTCAAAGCCGCCATCAACGGCTGCTTGGACGCGCAGAGAAAATTAAAAATCCGCATCCCGCTGAACGTGCAAGTGACCATTGAATCCACGGGCACGATGCTGATTGGCTCCGACATGGCCACCGCGATCACAGTGACCGAATGTTTTCCGGTCGACACCATCGGCCTCAACTGCGCCACAGGCCCGACGGAAATGTCCGAGCATGTGCGCACCTTGGGCCAGATGACCAACCGTTATATTTCCGTTCTGCCGAACGCGGGTTTGCCCGAGAACGTGGGCGGACACGCGGTGTACCGTCTCACGCCGGATGAACTGGCCGCGCATTTGGCCGAATTCGTCACGCACCATGGCGTAAACGTCGTCGGCGGATGCTGCGGCACCACGCCCGCGCATTTGAAGAAAGTCGTCGACACGGTCAGCAAACTTTCGCCGGTGAAGCGCAACCCGCAGCGCGTGGCGGCGGCCGCCAGCATTTACATGACGGTGCCGATCCGTCAAGAACCGCCGCCAATGATCA
>CAZCJA010000030.1:2058-14864 GCA_964499015.1 uncultured Elusimicrobia bacterium | reverse complement strand
CAGGACACGTCGATCCTGATCATCGGCGAGCGCACCAACGCCAACGGCTCCAAGCTTTTTAAAGATCTGCTGAACGCCAACGATTACGACGCTCTGGTCACCATTGCGAAAGAGCAGGAAGCGGAAGGCGCGCACACGCTCGACGTTTGCACCGCGTACGTGGGCCGCGACGAAGTGCACGACATGACGGAAGTGGTGAAACGCTACTCGCTGCAGTCGCGCGTGCCCTTGGTGATCGATTCGACGGAGGCGCCGGTGATCGAAGCCGCGCTGAAGCTTTTGGGCGGCAAACCCATCGTCAACTCCATCAACCTGGAAGACGGGGAAGAGCGCCTGGCCAAAATTTGCCCCATGCTGACCACCTACGGCGCCGCCGTCATCGCGCTGACCATTGATGAAGGGGGCATGGCCAAGACCATCGAGCAAAAAGTGAACGTGGCCAGCCGCATTTACGACCTAGCGGTCAACAAATACGGGATTCCGCCCGGCGATATCATTTACGACACCCTTACCTTTACCCTGGGCAGCGGTGACGAGGAGTTCCGGAAGGCCGGAATCAACACCATTGAGGCCATCCGGGCCATCAAAATGAAGTACCCGGAGGTCCATACCACCCTGGGCGTCAGCAATATCTCGTTTGGGCTCTCTCCGGTCTCCCGGCCCGTCCTCAACAGCGTTTTCCTGCACTATGCCATCGAGGCCGGGCTGGATTCGGCCATTGTGAACGCCAAGAAGATCATGCCGCTGCACAAAATTGATGAAAAAGGTCGGGAATTGGCCCGCCAGCTGGTCTTCGATGAGCGCAAATTTGGGCCGGATGGCACCTGCACGTACGATCCGCTGACCGAATTCATGGCCCACTACGCCAATGTGAAAGCGGATACCGGTGTCAGCAAGACGGAAGAGGCAAAAACGGTTGAAGAACGGCTAAAAAACCGGATTATCAATGGTAATAAGCAGAATATTGATAAAGACTTGAGTTCTGCCCTAGAAAAATACGGAGCCTTAGAGATTATTAACACAATCCTCCTAGAAGGTATGAGAGTTGTGGGTGAACTGTTTGGCTCCGGGCAGATCCAACTGCCCTTCGTTTTGCAGTCCGCTGAGACCATGAAGGCGGCGGTTAAGTACTTAGAACCCCACATTCCCAAGGTCGGCGGCAATACCTCCAAAGGCAAGATGCTGATTGCCACGGTCAAAGGCGACGTCCACGACATCGGCAAGAACCTGGTGGACATCATTTTGTCCAACAATGGCTACACGGTCGTCAATTTGGGCATCAAACAGCCTCTGGAGAACATTTTAAAGGCGGCCGAGGAGCACAAGCCGGACGTGATCGGTCTTTCGGGCCTTTTGGTCAAGTCCACGGCCGTCATGAAAGAAAACCTCGAGGAACTGAACCGTCGCAACCTTAATTACCAGGTGGTTTTGGGCGGCGCGGCGTTAACGCGGCGCTTCGTTGAAGTGGATTTGCGCGATATCTATAAAGGAAAGGTGTTTTACGCCAACGATGCGTTTGACGGCCTGCGCATCATGGACGAACTCACCAATCCCGCCACCGAGAAAAAACTGACCGATTACAATCGCAAGCCGCCGCCGGCGTCCGCTCCGGTCGAGAAAAAACCGGAGAAATCGACGCCCGCAGAGATCAAGGCGGGAAAAGCCAACATACCGCCGGTCAAAGATCTGCCGAAGCCGCCGTTCTGGGGTTCGCGCGTGGCCCGCGGCATCGATCTCAAGGAAATTTTCCCGTACATGAACGAAACGGCGCTGTTGAAAGTGCGCTGGGGTTTCAAGCGCGTGCGCACAACATCTCTGGAAGAATACAAGGGCATGATGGAGCAGAAAGTGTATCCGCTCTACGAAAAATGGAAGCAGTACGTGCTGCGCGAGGGGATTTTCCATCCGCAGGTCGTGTATGGCTATTTTCCGTGCCAATCCGACGGAAATACGCTGATCGTTTACGACAGCGACATGAAAACCGTGAAGGAAAAATTTGAATTCCCGCGCCAGAAAAAAGAACCGTTCCAGTGCATCGCGGACTTTTTCCGCCCCGTTTCATCGGGAGAAATGGACATGATCGGCATGATGATCGTCACCATCGGGCATGAAGCGACGGTGCGTATTCAGGAAATCTTCAAGAAGAACGAGTACACAGACTATCTCTATCTGCACGGTTTAAGCGTGGAAACCGCGGAAGCGCTCGCCGAATACTGGCACAAACGCATGCGCCTGGAGATGGGCATTGCCGGCGACGACCACCCGGAAACCCGCGAATTGTTCCATCAGCATTATCATGGCTCGCGCTACAGTTTCGGCTATCCGGCGTGCCCGCGCCTCGAAGATCAGGACAAAATGTTCCACTTATTGGACCCAAAACGCATCGGCGTCGAACTCTCGGAAGAAGCCCAGCTTCATCCGGAGCAGTCGACGTCCGCCATCATCGTTCACCACCCGTCCGCAAAATATTTTTCGGTTGAATAAGGTAACATCCGCCCCATGTTAACGACCATCATGAAACTATTCGGCGGCACGCGTAACGAACGTTTAATTAAATCGTTTTGGCCAATCGTCGCCGAAATCAATTCTTATGAAGAGGAAATTCAGGCCCTTTCCGACGAGCAATTGCGCGCCAAAACGGACGAGTTCAAAAAACAGCTTACCGACGGCAAAACGCTCGACCAACTTCTTCCCGAAGCCTTCGCGGTGGTCCGCGAAGCCTCCAAACGCACCACAGGCATGCGCCACTTCGACGTGCAATTAATCGGCGGCATGATTCTGCATCAGGGAAAAATTGCCGAAATGAAAACGGGCGAAGGGAAAACCTTGGTGGCCACGCTCGCCGCGTACTTAAATGCGCTCGAAGGCAAAGGCGTGCACATCGTCACCGTCAATGACTACCTGGCCAAACGCGACCGCGAATGGATGGGGCCGATTTTCGAATTCCTGGGCCTCACCGTGGGCTTCATCCAGCACGACATGCCCATTGCCCAGCACAAAGAAATGCACGCCAAAGATATCACCTACGTCACCAACAACGAAATCGGCTTCGATTACCTGCGCGACAATTTGGTGCGCCGCGCCGAAGACCGCTCCTTGCGCGGTTTTAATTTCGCCATCGTCGACGAAGTGGACTCCATCCTGATCGACGAAGCGCGAACGCCGTTGATTATTTCCGGCCAGGGGGACCCCGCGACCCAGCGTTATTACGTTGCCGATAAACTCATCCCGCATTTACAGGGCCGCTTTGTCACCGAAAAAGAAGAAATCGAAGCCAAATATAATAACGTCGATTTAAGCTCCGGCTTCGATTATGTCGCCGATGAGAAAAACCATTCCGTCGTGCTCACCGAGCAAGGCACGCAGAAATGCGAAAAGCTTTTAAAAATCCCGTCGCTCTACGACGATTTGGAAGGGGAATGGGTCCACCACATCACCACCGCGCTGCGCGCGCACGCTCTTTATAAGAAAGACGTTCATTACGTGGTTAAAGACGGCGAAGTGATCATCGTCGACGAATTCACGGGCCGCTTGATGCCCGGCCGCCGCTGGTCGGACGGTTTGCACCAGGCGATCGAAGCCAAGGAACACTTGCGCATCGCCGAAGAAAACCAGACGCTGGCCACCATCACATTCCAGAATTTCTTCCGCCAATTCAAGAAACTCGCCGGCATGACCGGCACCGCGCTCACCGAAGCCAACGAATTTTGGGAGATTTATAAACTCGACGTCGCCGCGGTGCCGTCGAACAAACCGAACATCCGCAAAGACACGCCCGACCGCATCTTCCGAACGGAGCGCGAAAAATTCGAAGCGATCGTCGAAGAAGTATTCAATTTATGGAAAGGCGGACAGCCGGTCTTGGTCGGCACGCGCTCCATTGAAAAATCCGAAGCGCTTTCGGCCATGTTTCGCCGCAAAGGCGTGCCGCACAACGTACTGAACGCCAAATACCACGAAAAAGAAGCGATGATCATCGCCCAGGCCGGTAAAAAGGGAGCGGTCACCATTGCCACCAACATGGCCGGCCGCGGCACCGACATTTTGCTCGGCGGAAACCCGCAAAACCCCGACGAAGCCGTTACCGTTCGCGCCGCGGGCGGTTTGCATGTGCTCGGCTCCGAACGCCACGAATCGCGCCGAATCGACAACCAGCTGCGCGGACGCACCGGCCGCCAGGGCGACCCGGGAAGTTCCCGTTTTTATCTCTCGCTCGAAGACGAACTGATGCGCCTCTTCGGCTCCGAACGCATTTCAACCATCATGGGCAAACTCGGCATGCAGGAAGGGGAAGACATCCAGCATCCGTGGATCAACAGGGCCGTCGAAAACGCTCAGCGCAAAGTCGAAGCGATGAATTTCGACATCCGCAAACAAGTGCTCGATTACGACAACGTGATGAACAAGCAGCGCGAGGCCGCTTATCGCCTGCGAAACGCCGTTCTCGAAGGGAAAAACACCCGCGAACGCATCACGCAAATGATCGAAGACGCGATCGACGACCACGTGGCGCTGACCGCGCCAAAAAATCTGCCCCGTGAAAAATGGGACATGACGTCGCTCAAAACCTGGGCGACCACGACGTTTGGCCTCGAATGGACGATCAATGACGACGACGTGAACAGCGCCGAAAACCTCGAAGACCGCATGAAAGAACTGATTTTGGGCGCCTACGAGAAACGCCGCGAAGAATGGGGCGACGAAAAATTTCGCGATATGCAGACCAGCATCCTCTTGCATGTGATGGACACCGCATGGGTGGAACACCTGACGTATCTCGAGCAGCTGCGCAAAGGTATTTTCCTGCGCGCCTATGGTCAAAAAGACCCTTTGATTGAGTTTCAGCGCGAGGGGTATCGCTTGTTTGAAGCGATGATGGCCCGCGTGCAGGACACCGCGCTCGAATACATTTTCCGCATGTCGGTCGATGCCGCGCCTGTGAAAAAAGCGGCACCCCTGCCCGCCATGACCGCCAAGCTCGAAGACACGCCGGTGCAAGGCGCGATGAAGTCCTCCGTTCCCACAGAGCCCGTTAAAGCCACCGGCGTCATGCCCATGCCCGCCGGGGCGGGCAAGCCGTTGAACGCCGCCTCCCAACCGATTACGGTTGAAAAAATCGGACGCAACGACCCGTGTTTCTGCGGCAGCGGCAAGAAATACAAGAAATGCCACGGTAAATAAGTTTGATCGCCGTTCCGCTCGTTTTCGCCGTTCTTTCCGGACTTCTTTACGCACTTTCCTTTCCGCCGTTTAACTACTCGTTTGTCGCCTGGATCGCGCTGATTCCACTGCTCATGATGTCGATGGGCACGTGGCGACGCAATTTCCTGTTCGGCTTCATCGCGGGCTTTATCGCGAACTTGATTATCTTTGCCTGGCTCTGGGCCACGTTTAAAGCGGCGCAGGTGGGTTTTTTCGTCACGCTCGGATCATGGCTGTCTCTCTCGGCGATCATGGCGCTGTATTTCGCGCTGTTCATGGTCGCGTACGGTTTTTTTCCGGACGATTGGAAGAAACCGCTGCTCGCCGCGGCGATGTGGGTTGTCTTGGAAGAAGCGCGCGGGTTCCTGATCACCGGATTTCCATGGGCCTCGCTCGCGCACACGCAGGCGCACAATTTGCCGTTCATCCAGATCGCGAGCGTGACCGGCGCGGCCGGCGTCACGTTTCTGATTGTCGCGGTGAACGCCGCGCTCGCGCGCCGCAATAAAATCGGCAAGGCGGTGGTGACCGGAATTCTCGTGCCGGTTGTCCTCTTCGGCCTTTTCCGTCTCAAACAGGCGCCGCCCATCGGCGACAGCGCTTTCTTAAACGTGGCGATTCTCCAGGGCAACATCGATCAATACAAGAAATGGGACGACGAATACGAAACCGATATCCGCGTCCAATACGAAACGCTGGCCGCCGTTGCCGCGTCGACCCGGCCCGATTTGATCGTCTGGCCGGAAAGCTCCGTACCCGGCTGGTATCCGAACGAAGAACGCTACCGCGAATGGACGGAAACGATCGTTAAAAAAACGAAAACGTTTAATTTGATCGGCGCCGTCACCAAAGAAGACGGAAAACCGTTGAACTCCGCGTTCTTGTTCACGCCCGAAGCGGTATTGCTCGGACGCTATGACAAACGCCACTTGGTGCCGTTCGGCGAATACATTCCGTTCGGCGCGTTTCTGGGCAAATGGATTCCCTATTTGGGCCAGCTCGGCCTGTTTGCGGCGGGAGAAAACGACAACGTACTGACGATGGGCTACCTGCAGATGAACGTGAACATCTGCTACGAGGCGATCTTCGGCGGCATGATCCGCAAAAGCGTCAACAAAGGCGCGGACGTGATCATCAATTTAACCAACGACGGCTGGTTTCTCGATACCGGCGCACCCGAACAGCACTACGTGGCCAATATTTTTCGCGCGATCGAAAACGGCAAACCCGTTATACGCGCCGCCAACACCGGCATATCCGCCGTCATCGACGCGCAAGGCCGGGAAATCGCGCGCTCGGCGCTTCTCGAACGCACGGTCCTCGAAGGCACCGTGCTGATCAGTCCTGGAAGCTCGACACTTTATTCCAAGCTCGGCGCGTGGTTCAGTGTTTTGTGTTTTCTGGGCCTGCTTATTTTTGCCGGATTTTTTTTCCGTCTCGGCCGTATAACTTAGGCATGAACCAAACGTTTAACGAAATCGATTCGACCATCGCGGCGTTCATGCGCCGCTGGGGAATTATCTCGCTGCGCGTCGCGCTGGGCATTATCTTTATCTGGTTCGGTGTTTTAAAACCATTCGGCTTATCGCCGGCGGAAGGGCTGCTCAAAGCGACCGTCGAAAATCTGCCGTTTTTCTCGCAAACCCAATGGCTGCACATCATCGGCTGGTGGGAAGTATTGATCGGCATCACGTTTCTTTTCCGCAAAACCCTGCGCATCGCCATAGGCCTTCTCGCGCTCCAAATGGTGGGGACGTTTATGCCGCTGGTCCTCCTGCCGCAATTTACGTGGCAGAATTTCCCTTACGCACCAACCATCGAAGGGCAGTACATCATTAAGAACCTGCTGATCATCGCTGCTGCGCTTGTTGTCGGCGGCACCGTCCGCCGCGGCGATCAAATCTATTAAAACACCTCGCGTTTGTTTATACTCCCGCGCATGTCACGCGAATTGCGGGAAAAAGTAACCCTTCTCACAAAGAAAATCGACGACATCGGGAGGTTTCTTTGACGTTCCTAAAAAGAGGGAACTGATCAAAGAACTTGAAACCCGGTCGTCCGCTCCTGATTTTTGGAACGACCCCCAAAAAGCCCGCCCCGTTATGCGCGAGTTGGACAGCGCGAAAGGCACCGTTCAACTGTGGACACGCCTTCATCAAAACGTTCAGGACGTCGCCGCTCACCTTGATTTGGCCGAAGAAGCCAAAGACGAAGCCGAAGAAAAAGAAGTGGGCGTCGCCATCGACAAACTTGTCACCGAACTCTCCGAACTTGAACTCCGCTCGCTCTTAAACGGGCCGCATGACGGCAACAACGCCATTATCACCATTCACGCGGGCGCCGGCGGCACCGAGGCCGCCGACTGGGCCGATATGCTGCTGCGCATGTACACGCGGTGGATCGAGCGCCACGGCTTTCAGCTGGAAACCACGGATTATCTGCCCGGCGAAGGCGCGGGCGTGCGCCATGTGATGGCCATCGTTAAGGGTCCCAACGCCTATGGTTATCTGCAGTCGGAAATGGGCGTGCACCGCCTCGTGCGCATTTCACCCTTCGACGCGAATGCGCGGCGACACACCTCGTTCGCCAGCGTCGACGTGATTCCCGAAATCGACGACGAAATTAAAATCGATATCAAAGAGGCCGATTTAAAGATCGACACGTTCCGCGCGGGCGGCGCGGGCGGACAGCACGTCAACAAAACGGATTCGGCCGTGCGCCTGACGCATTTGCCGACCGGAATTATCGTGGCCTGCCAGAAAGAGCGCTCCCAGATTAAGAACCGCGAACTGGCCATGAAGATCTTAAAAGCGAAACTCTACGACTACGAACAGGAAAAACAGCGCGCCGCGCTGGAAAAACATTTCGACGAACGCGGGCAAATCGCCTGGGGAAACCAAATCCGCTCCTACGTTTTCATGCCGTATCAGCTCGTAAAAGATTTGCGCACCGATCACGAAACGGGGAATATCCAGGCGGTTATGGACGGGGAATTGGACCCGTTTATTAAATCGTATCTCGATTGGAAGACCACAAAAAAAGATGCTACACTCCCCGGCAAATAGGAGGAAAATTCTTGGCCAAAATACTCGTGTGTGATGATGAAAAAGACGTTGTCGAGCTGATCAGCTTTCTGCTCGAGAAAGACGGCTATGCCGTTGTGACGGCGAAAAACGGCCGTGAAGCGCTTGAAGTCGTCGCCAAGGAAATTCCCGATCTCATTTTGCTCGACGTCATGATGCCGGAGATGGACGGCTACACCGTGCAGACCCGCCTTCAAGAAGATCCCAAAACCAAAAACATTCCGATTATCATTTTGACCGCCAAAGGGCAGATGCGCGACGTGTTCGCGATGTCGTCGAACGTGGCCGCGTACATGGAAAAACCGTTCGATCCCAAATCGCTCCGCCAGAAAATTCAAGAATCGCTGAAGAAGTAACCTCTCTCGCACAACCCAAAACATGACCGATACCGCTCCAACATCATCCTCGGCCGTTGAACAAATCATTCAACAGCGCCGCGAAAAGAAAGAACGCGCGCAGGCCGCCGGCAAAACGCCGTACGGCCATCGCTATCAGTTCTCGCACACCCTCGCCGCCGTCCGCGAAACGTTCGATCCCGTCATCGTTAAAGAAGGGGAAAACGGCCTCACCGAATCGAAGGAGACAGTCAATCTGGTCGGTCGCATGATGACGCGCCGCGACATGGGCAAACTGTGCTTCGCGCATCTGCAGGATCTCTCCGGAAAACTCCAGATCAAAGTCAGCAAACAGTCGATCGGCGAGGAGCTGTACAAAGAATTTATTAAAGACCTCGACTTGGGCGACATCGTCGCCGTCACGGGACGGATGACGCGCACCAAGACCGGCGAACTTTCCTTAAGCCTCGAAAAATTTGAGCTGCTCTCCAAATCGCTCCGCCCCTGGCCGGAAAAATATCACGGCGTGACCGACATCGAAACTCGTTCGCGCCAGCGCGAGCTTGACTTGGTGATGACCGCGGAAAGCCGCGACCGTTTCCTGAAGCGCTCGAAACTCATCCAATCTCTGCGCCGCACGCTGGACGACAAACGGTTCATCGAAGTGGAAACGCCGCTCATGCAGGCGGTCCCCGGCGGAGCCGCCGCAAAACCCTTTATCACGCATCACGAAGCGCTGGACCTCGACATGTACATGCGCATCGCGCCGGAGCTTTACCTGAAACGTTTGCTCGTCGGCGGATTTGAGCGCGTGTACGAAATCGGGCGCGTGTTCCGCAACGAAGGCATCGACACCCGGCACAATCCCGAATTCACGATTCTGGAAACGTATCAAGCGTACGGGAACGTCGAAGACATGATGGATTTGGCCGAAGAGTTAATCATGAACGGCGCCAAAGCGATCGGCGTGCAATCGAGCACCTACCGCGGCGAGACTGTCGACTTCACAAAAAAATTCGCGCGCCGCTCGCTGATCGATCTCTTTAAAGACTATTTGAACTTGGACATGGTCACGCTGTGCAAAAGCGGGGAATGGAAAAAAGCCGCGATCGATAAAGGCCTCGACGTTCCCAAAGGCTCGACCGACCGCAAATGTTTCGACCTCTTGTTCGATGAAGTTGTTTTGCCGAAATTAAACGAACCGACGTTCGTGCTGGATTACCCGTCCTCATTCTCGCCGCTGGCGAAAACAAAACCCACGGAGCCCTTACTCGCGGACCGCTTCGAACTGTTTATCGCCAAAGAAGAAGTGGCCAACGCGTATACCGAGCAGAATGATCCCGACGAACAGCGCCGCAAATTTTCCGACGAACTTAAAAAACGCCAATCGGGCGACGAAGAAGCCATGCCCGTTGACGAAGATTTCCTTCTCGCGCTCGAACACGGCATGCCGCCGGCCGGAGGCCTCGGCATCGGCATCGACCGCATCACCATGGTACTGACCGGCTGCGACTCCATCCGCGAAGTCATTCTCTTCCCGCTGCTCCGTCCTCAATCCTAACGACCGTGCCCGCTGAGCTTTACATCGCCCGCCGCTACATGACAAGTCGCCGGCAAGGGGCTTGGAGTCTTGCCGTCTCCTGGATGGCCACCGGTTCCGTCGCGCTCGGCGTCGCCGCGCTCATCGTCACGCTCGCCGTCATGAGCGGCTTCCGCGACGACATCCGCGCCAAAATTCTCGGCGTTCAGCCGCATGTGATGGTCAGCGCCGCCATCGATACCCTCGACCCGTCCGACCCCAACATCGCTCACGTTTTGGGCAATGACTCCAACGTCGCCGCGTGGTCTCCGTACGTTATGAACCAAGTACTGATCGGCCGCCGCTCGCAGAGCTCCGGCGCGATGGTCAAAGGCGTCGACGCTGTCCGTGAACCCGACGTCGCCAACGTGCGGGAAAAACTCGATCAGGCCATTTGGTCGGACCTTGAGGGAAAAACAGCGAGCAAACCCGCAATTTTTCTCGGACAGGAGCTCGCGCGCAACATCGGCGCGCGCAAAGGCGACGTGGTGTGGATGATGGTGCCGTCCTCGCTTGGCCAAGCCGCCTTCTCCGTGCCGAAAGCGCACACCTTTGAAGTCGTCGGCTTTGTTCAAACCGGCCTTTACGACTACGACTCCACGCTCACCTACATAACCCTCAGTGAGGCGCAAAAGATGTTCGGCTACGGTAAAAATGCCACCGGCGTCGGCGTGCGTTTAAAAAATCCGGAACGCGCCGAAGAGTCGGCGAAGAAACTCCAGATGGATTTTGAAGGCCGATACTGGGTGCGCTCGTGGCTCTCGCTCAATAAAAATCTTTTCTCCGCGCTTAAACTCGAGAAAACCGTGATGTTCATTATCCTGACGATGGTCACAGTGGTCTCTTCATTTATGATCGTCAGCAATTTGCTTCTCATCATCACGCAGAAAGTCCGTGAGATCGGAATCCTGCGCGCGATGGGCGCGCCGTCGTCGTCGATCCGCAAACTTTTTCTCTACCAAGGCACGATCATGGGACTACTCGGCACCACCATCGGCGGCGTCATCGGCGTCGGGATATCGCTTATCCTGGCCAAAACCAATTTGATCCAGCTTCCGGCCGACGTTTATTACATCGATAAACTGCCGATCAAACTCGACCCGCTCGACATCACGATCGTTGTTCTGGCCGCGATCGCAATCGTGTTCATCGCCACGCTGTTCCCGGCGAAAAAAGCCACCGACATCGACCCCATCGAGGCGATCCGGTATGGCTAAAACCAAAATTTTGGAACTGAACGGCGTCTCCAAGTCCTATCGCGACATTCATGTACTGAACGATCTGAACTTCAGCGCCAACAAAGGCGACGCGGTGGCGATCCTCGGACCTTCCGGCGCAGGAAAATCCACCTTCTTGCATATTGCTGGCCTCATGGATCGTCCAACATCGGGTTCCATTACGATTAACGGCCAGACGGCCACCGGCCTGCCCGAAAAAGAATTGGCCCGCCTGCGGCTCGACACCGTCGGCTTTGTTTTTCAATTCCATTATTTGCTGGCCGATTTCAACGTGCTGGAAAACGTTCTAATTCCGTGCCGGCTGGCGGATGACGATCTCGGCGCGAAAAAGAAAGACGCGCTGGAATTGCTCGAGAAACTTAAGCTTTCTCACCGCCTCACCCATCGCCCGCAGGAACTCTCGGGCGGGGAACAACAGCGCGCGGCGTTCGCGCGCGCGCTGATCCGCCGGCCCGCGATTTTGCTCTGCGACGAGCCCACGGGCAATCTCGACCCGCACACCGCCGACGAAATGATGTCGATCGTGTGGAGCGAAGTGGAAGCGCGCGAGCTCACCACCGTGATCGTCACGCACAACGAAGCCGTTGCCAAACGAACCAACGTCGCTTATCATCTGCGTGAAGGCCGCTTTAACTAATGGATAAAAAAATCTACATCGACGAAAAATGGGTGTCGCCCGCCGACGCGAAGGTGTCCGTGTTCGACCACGGCCTGCTTTATGGCGACGGTGTGTTCGAAGGCATCCGCGCCTACGCGGGCCGCGCGTTCCGCCTGAAACAGCATTTGGAACGCCTGTACCAATCCGCCGAATTTATCTCTCTACAGATTCCGATGACTATTTCCAAACTTACGTCGCTCGTCGAGGAAGCCTTGCGCGTGAACAAACTCGACGAAGCCTACATCCGCTTGATTGTGACGCGCGGCGTGGGGGACTTGGGACTGGATCCGCGCAAATGCGGCAAGCCCAACGTGATCATCATCGCCGATCAAGTCGCTCTTTTTCCGGAACGCTGCTACAAAGAAGGGCTGGAAGCCATTTTTGTGAAAACCACGCGCAACTTGATCGAAGCGGTGAACCCGGCGGTGAAGTCGCTCAACTATTTGAACAGCATTCTGGCCAAGATCGAGGCCAACAACGCCAACGTCCCGGAAGGAATCATGCTTAATCATCAGGGCTACGTGGCCGAATGCACGGGGGACAACGTTTTCTTCATCAAAGGCAAGAACATCGTGACGCCGCCGACGCAGGCGGGCGTCCTGGTTGGCATCACCCGTGCGGCCGTCATGGAAATCGTCGCCGAGAAAACGTCCTACAAATTCGAAGAAAAACTGTTCAAACGCGAGGAACTGCTGGCCGCCGATGAGATCT
>CAZCJA010000030.1:0-2048 GCA_964499015.1 uncultured Elusimicrobia bacterium | reverse complement strand
GGACCGCTGCCGAGGTCATCCCGGTTACCAAGATCGACAACCAGAAGATCGGTTCGGGCAAACCCGGCCCGATCACGCTGGAACTCATCAAACACTTCAAAGAACTCACCAAGAAAGAAGCCCTCTTCTCGCGCTGAGGCTAAACCGCTTTTCCAATCCCGCCGCATGCAGGGCAATCCGGATCTTTCGCGGCCTTAACAAAATAAAAATCCTGAAGTGCGCCGTCCCAAATCAAAATTTTGTTTCTCAACGGATGGCCAAGACCCAAAAGCAGCTTCACCGTTTCGATGACTTGAAGCGATCCAATAACGCCGGGCACAGCTCCCAAAACGGGAAACACTTCTTTGGGGGGTGGTTCCGGACACAGACAACGCAAACAGGGCGTCTGCGGCGGCTGAATCACGGTGAGGCGGCCTTCCATCCCCCAAATGGCTCCATGAACAAGCGGTATTTTTTTGCGAATGGCACAATCGCTCAACACATGCCGGGTGGGAAAATTGTCCATACAGTCAACGATGATATCGGCATCTGCCACCAAGCGGTCAACCGATTCCGCATCGATGCGTTCAGCCCGGGCCGTGACCGCAATATCCGCATTCAAGACATCGAGCGTTTGCTTCCCGGAAATCGCTTTGTTGATCCCGATGCGCTGTGGATTGTGCAAGATTTGGCGGTTCAAATTCGTCCAATCGGGGGAATCGAAGTCACACAGGGAAATTCGACCGATCCCCGCAACCGCCAAATAAATGGCCACAGGCGACCCCAAACCACCCGCCCCGGCGACAAACACATGAGACGCTTTTAGCTTGCGCTGCCCCGCTTCACCCCATCCCGGCATACGCATCTGCCGGTCGTACCGCTTTAATTCGCTGTCATTAAACATGCGGGCATGATAACCGTATAGCTTCCAACTATTTATGACAGGGATCATATTGATGACGGCGGAACTCTCGCTCTCCTATTATTGTTTCGTTTTGCAGACGGTAAGAAAAAGTTAATATTCACCTTGTCATTTCGACTCACTGAAGCAACAATATGAGCAAGCAGGAACCAGGAGGTTAATGAATGTCAAACCGGTTCACAGAACGCGCACAACGCGTTATTTTGATCGCTCAGGAAGAGGCGAAACGCCTTAACCATGACTACGTTGGTACGGAACATCTTTTGCTTGGGCTCATCGCCCTCGGTGAAGGCGTGGCCGCCCAAGTGTTGGCCAATCTCGGCGTCGATTTGCGCCGAGTCCGCAGCGAAATCGAAAAAATTGTCGGGACCGGCGACAACGTCATGCTGCTTGGCGAAATCCCTTTTACTCCGCGCGCGAAAAAAGTTCTTGAGCTCGCCGTGGAAGAAGCCCAGAACATGGGCCATAACTACGTCGGCACGGAACACCTCTTGCTCGGCCTTATCCGCGAGGAAGAAGGCGTGGCCGCGCGTGTGCTGGAAAACCTCGGCGTGCGCCTGGACGTGGTGCGCGAGGAAGTCATTTCTCTCTTAGGCGAAGGACAGCCGACCCATCAGCAGCCCCACCAGGGCGGCGGCCAGGCCCCGTCTTCCTCCAAACCCAAATCCAAAACCCCGACGCTGGATGAGTTCGGCCGCGACTTGACCGTTCTCGCCCGCGAAAAGAAATCCGACCCGGTCATCGGCCGCGCCGACGAAATCGAACGTTTGATCCAGATTCTCGCGCGCCGCACAAAGAACAATCCCGTCCTCATCGGAGATCCGGGCGTGGGGAAAACCGCAATCGTCGAAGGCTTGGCGCAGAAGATCGCCTCCAGCGACATTCCCGAAATTTTGCAAGGCAAACGCGTGATGACCTTGGACTTGGCCGCCGTTGTGGCCGGGACCAAATACCGCGGTGAATTCGAGCAGCGCTTGAAGAACATCATGGAAGAAATACGCCGCGCGAAAAACCAGATCATTCTGTTCATCGACGAACTCCACACCGTCATCGGTGCCGGCGCCGCCGAAGGGGCGATCGACGCCTCCAACATGCTGAAGCCCGCGCTCGCGCGCGGCGAGCTGCAGTGCGTGGGCGCCTCGACGCT
>CAZCJA010000029.1:0-26115 GCA_964499015.1 uncultured Elusimicrobia bacterium | reverse complement strand
GAAGCGGCAACCGCGTGATCAGCTGCGTGAGACCGAACGATTGGATGACCGCCAAAACCACCGTCGCATAGCGGGTGATTTGGTTCAAACGTTTGCGCCCGGTTTCCCCTTCTTTGGCCAAATGGTCCAAATATGGAATCACGTGCGCGCCTTGCAACAAGCTCATGATGATCGACGCGTTGATGTAGGGCATGATGCCCATCGCGAAAATCGAGAAGCGCGACAAAGCGCCGCCGGTAAAAACATCCAGGAAGCCGAGCAGCGTGTTGGCTTGCTGTTTGAACAAAAGTTCGATCGCCGCCCCATTTACGCCCGGGACCGGAATCGTGACGCCCAAGCGGTACACCACCAGCACGCCAAGGGTGATCAGAATCCGTTTGCGCAACTCCTTAATATTGAAAAGATCGAAAATCGACTGAAGCATTAAGCCTTGGGTTTAGCGGACTTTGCTTTTGATGCGGCTTTCGCTTTGACCGGTTTCGCAACAGCCTCGGCTTTCGGCAAGGCGATGGCGGCCAAGCTTCCGCCGGCTTTCTTCACGGCTTCTTCGGCGGATTTGGAAAATTTGTTCGCGGAAATTTTCAACGACTTGGTCAATTTTCCGTCACCAAGGATTTTGTACGGCCACGACGCTTTTTTAAGCAACCCTTTCGCCGTGAGGGATTCGCCGTTAACGATTTCCCCCGCGTTGAACAACGCGTCCAACTGAAACAAATTGATTGCCTGATAATGGATCTTCGACACATGATTGAACCCGCGTTTCGGAATACGGCGGATAAGAGGAGTTTGACCGCCTTCGAAACCCATCATGATCGTGTCGCCGGTGCGCGACTTCTGGCCCTTCTGGCCTTTTCCGGCCGTCTGGCCCCAACCGCTGCCTTCGCCGCGGCCGACAATGTGCTTCGACGGGCGCGAGCCCGGAGCGGGATGAAGATTATTGAGCGACATGGGTAACTCCTGCTTTCGTTTCAAGAACCACGGTTTTACCGCGAAGTTTGGAAACATCTTCGGGCATGCGCAGCTTTTTCAAAGCGGCGATCGTGGCGCCCACGACGTTAAAATGGTTTTGGCTGCGCAAGGATTTCGTGAGGACGTCCTTGATGCCGGCGGCTTCGAGCACCGCGCGCGCGGTTCCGCCCGCGATAACGCCTGTTCCCGGCGAGGCCGGTTTCATCAAAAGAGTGCCGGCGCCAAAGGTGCCGATGGTTTCGTGCGGAATCGTCGTTCCGATCAACGGGACCTTAATGACTTCTTTGGTGGCTTGGGCGGTGCCTTTTTTAATGGCCGATTGGATTTCTTTCGCTTTACCAAGGCCCACGCCGACATGCCCCTGCTGATCGCCAACAACGACAAGCGCGTTGAACGAAAAACGTTTACCGCCCTTCACAACCTTGGCCACGCGGCCAATTTTGATCACGGTTTCGGTGAGAGTCATTTGACTGGTATCAATTTTTGCCATTTTTCCGCCTTAAAACTGAAGTCCGGCTTTGCGGGCGCTGTCTGCCAGCGCGCGAATTTGGCCGTGATAGGGACGAGCGCCGCGATCGAACACGACGGCTTTGACGCCTTTTTCCAAAGCGCGTTTACCGAGGTTTTCACCGACGACGGTCGCACCGGCGATGCCGGTTTGTTTCATGCCCTTATCGCGGGTGGAGGCCGCCGCGAGCGTTTTCTGGCTCACGTCGTCAATCACCTGCGCGTAAATATGTTTCAAGCTGCGGTATACGGAAAGGCGGGGCCGTTCCGATGTGCCGAAAATTTGCCGACGAGAACGCAGCTTTCTGAACTCGTAACGTTGTTCTTTGGTTTTCATTATTTCTTCGCTCCCGCGCCGCCGGCCGCGCCAACCGCCGCTTTGCCCGCTTTGCGTTTGATGATTTCATTTTCGTAACGGACGCCCGTGCCCTTATACGGCTCCGGTTTCCGGATCGAACGAATCTGTGCCGCGACCTGCCCGACTTTTTGCTTGTCGATGCCTTCAATGCTTAGCAAGTTGGGCAATTTCGGATCGGGCTGCTTGATGCTGATGCCGGCCGGGATCGGAAAATTCACCGGATGCGAAAAACCGAGCGCCAAGTTCAACACGTTGCCGTTGACTTGCGCGCGGTAACCGACGCCTTCGATCATCAATCTTTTCTGGAAGCCCTTGGTCACGCCTTCGACCATGTTCAAAACGAGTTTGCGCGCCATGCCGTGCATGGCCTTGGTGTTGTTTTCGTCCTTGGCCACGTTCAGCTGCACTTTGCTTCCTTCGATGACGGCTGTGAGCACTTTGGGCAAGGCAAAATTCAGCTTCCCTTTCGCCCCTTCGACGTTTACGACGCCGTTGGTGAATGAAACTTTAACGCCCGCCGGAATTTCGACGGGTTTGCGGCCGAGCCTTGATAGCGGAGCTTTCTTTTCTTCGGTTTTATTACCAGACATAACACAGAACCTCGCCGCCAACTTTCTTGTCTTTGGCCGTTTGTCCGCTCATCACGCCGAGGGACGTCGAAACGATAACGGTGCCGAGCCCGTTCTGAACCGATGGGATCTCGCTGTAAGGGCGGTATCTGCGCAAGCCCGGCTTGGAGATGCGCTTCATGCCGCTGATCACGCGTTCTTTGCCGGAGGTGTATTTAAGCGTCACGCGCAAAATGCCCTGTTTTTTATCCGGGGCGACGCGATAGTTCGAAATATAACCCTCTTCTTTAAGAACACGGGCGATCTCAACTTTCACCTTCGACGACGGAACGTCGATCGATTCTTTAAATTTATGATTGGCGGTCACGATGTGCGCGACCATGTTTGCGATTGTATCCATAATCTCCTACCAGCTCGATTTAACGATGCCCGGAATTTGGCCTTTGTGGGCCAGGGAACGGAAGCAAAGACGGCAGAGTCCGAAATCGCGGTACACGCTGCGCGCGCGTCCGCACATGCGGCAGCGATTGCGAAAACGCGTCGCAAATTTCTGCGGCCGTCTCATTTTTGCCATCCATGCGTATGTCGCCATTTAAAATCTCCTAATTTAACCGGGCTTTTTCTTTCGAGAAAGGCAGCCCAAGCACAGAAAGTAATTCGAACGCGTCCTTATCGGAGCGGCCGGTTGTGACAAAAGTGATATTCATGCCGCGCGGACCATCGGATTTCTCGACGTTCACTTCAGGGAACAAGTACTGCTCCTTCAAGCCCACGTTGTAGTTCCCGTGGCCGTCGAAAGCTTTCGGGTTGAGACCTTTGAAATCGCGAATACGCGGAACGCCGACCGTGATGAAACGGTCCAGGAACTCATACATGCGCGCGCTACGAAGCGTTACGGACACGCCGATCGGCATGCCTTCGCGCAATTTGAAAGCGGAAATTGATTTTTTAGAGCGGCGAATAACCGGCTTCTGACCGGAAATCGTCGCGAGCTCGGCCACCGCAACGTCGAGCGCCTTGATGTTTTCGCGCGCGGCGGAAACGCCGATGTTGATGACGATTTTCACGAGCTTCGGCAACGAGTTAACGTTGTCGCGGCCCAAGCGCTTTTTCAGCTCGGCCAAGCCCGCTTTGTTAAAAGCGTCTTTCAAACGCGGGACGATAATTTTTTCTTCTTTGGTCTGGCTCACGATTAATTAGCTCCTACTTCTTTTTCGGTTCGGCGATGGTGGCGCCGCACTTGCGGCAAAGCCGCACAGGCGTGCCATCGGAGAGAGAGTCAAACTTAGGCCGCGTGGGTTTTTTGCAGTCCGGACAGATCAGCATGACTTTCGAAACCGGCAAATAAAGTTCTTTGTCTTTGATACCGCCCGGCTCCGCCTGTCCCTGCGGACGGGTGTGCCGTTTGGCCAAATTCATTTTCGCGACAAGAACTTTTCCTTTCGACGGGTCGACGGCGATCACATCGCCTTCCTTGCCGCTGTCCTTGCCCCACAAAATTTTAACCTTGTCGTTTTTGCGCACGGTCAACATTAGAGAACCTCCGGCGCCAACGAGATAATTTTCAAATAGTTCTTTTCGCGAAGTTCGCGAGCGACCGGGCCGAAAATGCGGGTACCCTTGGGTTCGCGTTCGTCGTTGATCACAACGGCCGCGTTATCGTCAAAACGGATATAGCTGCCGTCATTGCGGCGCACTTCTTTGTTGGTGCGAACCACAACGGCTTTTACGACTTCGCCTTTTTTCACACCGGCGCCCGGAAGAGCGTCTTTAACGGCGCAGACGATGATATCGCCGATATGCGCATATCGGCGGCCCGACGAGCCGGAGACATGAATACACATCAGCTCGCGTGCGCCGGAATTATCGGCAACGGTTAAATAGGATTGTTGTTGAATCATGACGCGGATTTCCCCAAAACTTCCAAGACGCGCCACCGTTTCAGCTTGGACAACGGGCGGGTTTCCATGACCTTCACCTTATCTCCGGATTTGGAGATATTGGCTTCGTCATGGGCGTAAACCTTGGTCGTGATATGCAAAACTTTTCCGTACTTCTGGTGAGGTTTGTGCCCGCGGATTTCAACCACGCGCATCTGGCTCACCTTGTCGGAGACAACCCACCCTTCGAGAGTGCGGCGCGTTCCGTGATCTGCTTGTGTCGTTTCCGTGGTCATTTCGTCACCTTGGCCGCAGGGGCGGTCTTTTTCTGATTCGCAAACGTTTTGATGCGCGCGACTTCGCGGCGCAATTTGCGGATTTCCATCGGGTTCTTCAGCGGAGCCGAGACCGCGCGGAAACGCAGCTTGAATAGATTTTGTTGAGCTTCGTTCAGCTTGCGGTCGAGTTCTTCGACGCCCAGCTGCGACAAATGAATTTCTTCTTTCTTTTTCTTAGCCATTAGATTTTCAACCGTTCCATAAATTGTGTTTTCACCGGAAGCTTGTTGCCGACCTGGCGCAAAGCATCCTTTGCTTCTTCAACGCTAACGCCTTCCATTTCGAACATGATACGTCCGCGTTTCACAACGGCCGCCCAAAAGGCCGTATCGCCTTTTCCCTTGCCCATACGGGTTTCGGCCGGCTTCTGCGAAATCGGTTTGTCCGGGAATATGCGGATCCACACCTTGCCGCCTTTCTTCGTGTAGCGGGCCAGCGTAATGCGCGCCGCTTCGATCTGGCGGGCGGTTACCCATGCGCTCGAAAGCGCCTGAATTCCGTATTCGCCGAATGCGAGCGTGTTGCCGCGCTGCGCACAACCTTTCATACGGCCGCGCTGCGATTTGCGAAATTTAACTCTGCTTGGCATCAACATATTCGTTTCCTAGTTGGTCTCGGTCGACGAAGCGGCCGGGGCTTCTGTCGCTACAGCCGTCGCTGCGGCTGCTTCTGCGGGCGCCGCCGTGGTTGCTGCCACCGGCTGGGCGTTCGCTTCGCTGATCAAATCTTTCTCGGACTTCAAGAAGTGTTCCTGCTTGAAGATCCACACCTTAACGCCGATGCGACCCATGGTAATGTGCGCTTCGGTAAACCCGTAATCGATGTCCGCACGGAACGTGTGCAGCGGTACGCGGCCTTCCATCAACCATTCGGTGCGGGCGATTTCGGCGCCGCCCAAACGTCCGGCGATCATGATCTTGATGCCTCCGGCGCCCGACTGCATGGTGCGCTCGATGGACCGTTTCAACACCCGGCGGAAAGCGATGTTTTTCTCAAGCTGGAACGCGATTCCCTCGGCGACCAACTGGGCGTCCAACTCCGGACGCTTCACTTCAATGACGTTCACCGTGGCTTCCGACTTGGTCATTTCCTGAATAACTTTCTTCAATTCTTCGATATCGGCGCCGCGCTTGCCGATGATCACGCCGGGACGGGCCGTGTGCAGGCTGACGCGAACGTACTTGCCGGTTCTGTCGATGGTGACTTTTGAAAGCGCGGCCAATTTATAGCGCTTGTGCAAAAATTTGCGGATACGAAAATCTTCTTCGAGAAGGTCCGGCATTTCCTTTGGGCTAAACCAACGGGAATCCCATCCCTGGATGTATCCGAGTCTCAGCGCCCGGGGCGATATCTTGTGGCCCACCTATTCCTCCCTAGTTCTTCTTGCTGGCCTGGTCGCCGACGACAATCGTCACGTGGCAGGTTTTGCGTTTATAAATTCCGCGGCCACCCATGGCCATCGGACGGACTCGTTTCAAAACCGGTCCATTATCAACCCACGCTTTCTTAACGAAAACGCTTTTCGGGTCGGTGGCGCCTGAATTCGAATAGGCGCTTTTAAGGGTCTTAAAAACCAGAATACTGGCCGAACGCGGCACGTGCGGGAGAAGGCCGTACGCGTAATCGACGGTCTTGCCGCGAATGAGGCCGAGAACCTGGCCGACTTTACGGGGTGAAAAACGGGCGTGACGAGAAATCGCTGTCGCTTCCATAATTATGTAGTGGCGGTGGCTTCTTTGGTGTGAGCCGCGCCGTGACCTCTAAAGAAGCGCGTCGGAGAGAATTCGCCAAGCTTGTGGCCGACCATCTGCTCAGTGACGCGGACTTCGATGAATTTTTTACCGTTGTGAACTTGGAACGTCGTTCCAATAAATTCCGGAATGATCGTGCATGCGCGCGACCACGTTTTAATAGCGGTACGCTTGCCGCTGGAGGCCGCTTGCTGGACTTTTTCCACCACGCGCTCGTCGACGTACGGACCTTTTTTAGTTGAACGACTCATAAATCTCCTTAAACCACCGCGGCCAGGGACTGTTTAACCCGGCGGTCGCGGATAATAAGCCAATCGGTGTTCTGACGCGTGCGCGTTTTATAACCCTTCGCCGGCTGATTCCACGGCGAACGAGGCTGGTTGTTTCCTTTGGAACGGCCACGGCCACCGCCGTGCGGATGGTCAACCGAGTTCATCGCGGTACCGCGAACGGTCGGACGAACGCCCATGTGACGCGAGCGGCCGGCGTTACCCCACGAAACGTTCTCGTGTTCGATGTTGCCGACCTGGCCGATCGTCGCGATGCACTGCGACGGAACCAAGCGAATTTCGCCGGATGGAAGGCGCAAGTGACAGAAATTTTTCTCTTTGGCCATAAGCTGAGCGGAAGCGCCGGCGGAGCGAACCATCTGCGCGCCTTTGCCCGGAACGAGCTCGATGTTATGCACGACGGTACCTTCCGGAATGTTGATCAGCGGAAGCGCGTTGCCGATTTTAATGTCGGCGGTCGGGCCGGCCATAATCATGTCGCCGAGCTGCAAGCCGTGCGGATACAAAATGTAGCGCTTGTCGCCATCTTTATAGTGAATGAGCGCGAGACGAGCTGAACGGTTCGGATCGTATTCGAACGCCGCGACTTTGCCCGGGACGCCGAATTTATTGCGTTTAAAGTCGATCAAGCGATACTGGCGAGCATGGCGGCCGCCGATGTGGCGAACCATGATCATGCCGGTGTTGTTGCGGCCGCCGCTCTTTGAGAGCGGACGAAGAAGGCTCTTCTCCGGAGCTTTTTTGGTCAGCCACGAAAAATCTTCCACCGACATGCTGCGGCGCGAAGGTGTGTATGGTTTATATTGCTTTACGGGCATGGTTTACGAAGCCTCTTCCCATTTGATTTGTTGACCGGCTTTCAAACGAACGATCGCTTTTTTCCAATCGGACTGATAGCCGCCGCGGGGACCGATGCGGCGGCGATATTTGCCCGCGGTGGTGACGGTGTTAACGCTGATCACGTTAACCTTAAATTTATCCTGAACGGCCAATTTGACCTGCCCTTTGGTCGCCCACGGCGCCACTTCGAACGAGTAGGCGTTTTTTTCCATGAGACGGCTCGACTTTTCGGTCACGAGCGGACGAAGCAAAACAAAAAGTGGCTGTGTCATTATTTGGCCTCCGCGGGAGCCGTTTTCTCAAGACGGCTGACGATGCCGTCGAACGCAAGCTTGGTAACGAACAAACGACGCGCGCCGAGGATTTCGTAGGTGTTGAGCGTTTCCACGTCGATGACGCGCACATTCGCGATATTGCGGCTCGCGCGTTCGAACTTGGCGTCGATTTTATCGACGACGAGAAGCGATTTTGTGGGCGCGTTCCATTTTTCGTAAACGGCGGCGACGTGCTTGGTTTTCGGTTCGGAAATTTGAATGGGTTCGACGATCTGGAATCGGTTCTCTTTGATCAGCTGGGCGATGGCCATTTTGAACGCGGTTCTTTTCTTGGAACGCGGCAGGTCTTGTTTGTAATTGCGTTCGACCGGTCCGAAAATAATACCACCCTTCTTCCAAAGCGGCGAACGGGTCGAACCCGAGCGGGCGCGTCCGGTGCCTTTCTGTTTCCACGGCTTAATGCCGCTGCCCGAAACTTCGGCGCGGGTTTTTACGCCGTGCGTGCCCGAACGAAGGCCGGCGCGATACGCGACGACGACTTCGTGCAAAAGTGCCTTGGAGGCCTTGGTGGCGGTCAATTCGTCCTTTAATTGGACTTTGCCGCTGCTTTCACCTTTATTGTTGAGGACGTTCAATTCCATAAATTATTTCTTCTTCTTTTTGGTGTCTTGAGCTTTAACTGCTTTCACGTGTTTCGACGTCGGGCGGATCACGACGTGGTTGCCGTTCGGTCCTGGAATCGAACCCTTCAGCAAAACGAGGCCCTTATCCTGGTCGATGTCGACAACTTCCATCTTCGGAATCGTTTGCCAAGCGTGGCCGTAATGGCCTGGCTTGCGCGTGCCGGGCAGAACGTGCTGCGGGCCCTGCGCGCCGCTGGAACCCGGCGAGTTGCGATATTCGCCGTTGCCGTGGCTGTGCGGAAGGCCTTTGAAGCCGTGCCGTTTGATCGAACCGGCGAAACCTTTGCCTTTGGTAAATCCGGAAACCTGAACGTAGTCGCCTTTCGCGAAAACGGAAACAGGAACCGGCTGTCCAACTTTAAAAGGGGCGGCGTCTTTGACGCGGAATTCGTGAAGCCAGCGTTTCAACGGAGCGCTCTTCTTCAACAAGTGCTGCGCTTCGGCTTTCGAAAGCTTGCGCTCGACGACGTCTTCGTATCCGACCTGAACGGCGTTGTAGCCGTCGGTGGCGGTGGATTTCACCTGGGTCACGACAATACCGGCGGCGTCCACGACGGTCACGGAGACCATGCGGGTGCTGTCGACCGGAATGCGCGTCATTCCGACTTTCGTTCCGAGCAGGCCTTTCAGCGGCGCCGTATCAACGGCGGGAGCAGCTTGGGCTTCGGTATTTTCTGTTTTCGTTTCTTCTGACATGACTTATCCCTAAATAGTTTCGTTAAAAATCAACCCGCGGCAATTTAATAGCAACATCCACCCCGGCCGGAAGATCCAAACTACGGAGTTCTTCCACCGTACGAGGCGTAATCTCCACAATATCAACGAGACGCTTATGAATTCGCATCTCGAACTGCTCTCTGGATTTTTTATCGGAGTGCGGGGAGCGCAGCACTGTATATTTTTTTATCGCGGTTGGCAAGAGAACAGGCCCCGCGAGGCTGGCTCCGGTGCGCTGAACCGTGTCCACGATCTTGGCCAAGGAATCGTCCAACATCCGGTGGTCATAGGCACGCAATTTGATGCGTATTCTCTGCATATCTGGTGCTTTGTTATCAGCCATTTTAGGCTCCCTTTCCTGAGGTGGCGGTCGCCTTGGCGACCAATTCTTCGGTTAAAGCGCGCGGCACATCTTCATAATGGCTCGGTTCCATGCTGTAGGAAGCGCGGCCCTGAGACAGCGAACGGACGGTCGTGGCGTAGCCGAACATCTCGGCGAGCGGCACAAATCCGTGAATGTATTGGATCGCGCCCTTGTCATCCACCTGTTCGATGCGTCCGCGGCGGCGGTTCAAGTCGCCGATGACGTCGCCCATGTATTCTTTCGGTGAAACGATGTCGATGCGCATAATAGGTTCAAGCAAAACCGGGTTGCCTTTCTTCGCCGCTTCCTTGAACGCCATCGACGCCGCGATTTGGAACGCCATGTCATTGGAGTCGACTTCATGGAAGCTGCCGTCGGTGAGCGTCACCTTGACGTCAACCACCGGATAGCCGGCGAGCACGCCGGAGTCAAGCGCGCCAATGAGGCCCTTCTGCACGGACGGAATGTATTCTTTCGGAACGCGTCCGCCTTTAATTTTGTCGATGAATTCAAATCCTTTGCCTTTTTCATTCGGCTCGAGGACGATCCAGACGTGACCGTAGTTACCGCGGCCGCCGGACTGCTTAATGTATTTGCCTTCCTGCTCGACGGACTTGCGCACGGTTTCGCGATACGCGACCTGCGGCTTGCCGACGTTGGCTTCAACTTTAAATTCGCGCTTCATACGGTCGACGAGAATTTCCAAGTGAAGTTCGCCCATGCCCGAAATAACGGTCTGGCCGGTTTCTTGATCGGATTTAATTTTGAACGTCGGGTCCTCTTCCGCAAGACGGTTGAGAGCAACGCCGAGTTTTTCTTCGTCTGCCTGGGATTTTGGCTCGATGGCGACCGAAATAACCGGTTCCGGGAACTTCGGCGGATCAATGACGATAAGATCTTTTTCGTCGCAAATGGTTTGTCCGGTTTTGACGCCTTTAAGACCGATCACGGCGCCGATGTTTCCGGCGGTAATCTGATCGACTTCTTCGCGTTTGTCCGCGTGCATGCGCAAGATGCGGCCGATGCGCTCGCGGCCCTGAGTGGACGGATTGAAAACCTGCGCGCTGGCTTTTAGCACGCCCGTGTAAACGCGGATAAACGTGAGCTTACCGACGTGCGGATCGGACTGAATTTTAAAGGCCAAGGCGGTGAGCGGCGAGTTGTCGGCGATTTTGCGGGTGATTTCTTCGCCGGTCGTCGGGTTAATACCGCGAATATCGGCGATTTCAACCGGCGACGGCAAGTACATATTCACCGCATCGAGAAGAGGCTGCACGCCCTTATTCTTAAACGAGCTGCCGCAGAACACCGGGAAGAATTTTCCCGAGATCACGGCTTTGCGCATGACTTTCTTAATTTCGTCGACGGTGACTTCTTTTCCGTCCAAATATTTATGAGCCATCTCGTCGTCGAAGTCGGACAACTTTTCAATGAGCGTTTCATGATACTGCTTGGCTTTCTCAACCAAGTCCGCCGGTATTTCTTCTTCGGTGAATTTGGCGCCGAGCTCTTCGCCGGACCAAATGTAGGCCTTCATGGTGACCAGGTCGACCATGCCCTTGAATTGCGATTCAAGGCCGATGGGCAACTGGACCGCCACGGCGTTGGCGCCGAGCTTCGAATGGAGCGATTCCATGCACATGTAGAAATCGGCTCCCGTTTTGTCCATTTTGTTGGCGAACACGAGACGCGGGACTTTGTAATCGTTGGCCTGGCGCCACACGGTTTCGGACTGCGGCTCAACACCCTGCGAGCCGTCCAAAAGAACGACGGCGCCGTCGAGCACGCGCAACGAGCGCTGCACTTCGGCGGTAAAGTCGATGTGTCCGGGCGTATCGATAATGTTGTATTCGCATTCTTTCCAGCCGCAGTGCGTAGCGGCCGAGGTGATCGTGATGCCGCGCTCGCGTTCCTGCTCCATCCAGTCCATGACGGTGGTTCCGTCATGCACTTCGCCGATCTTATAGATGCGGCCCGTGTAATAGAGAATGCGTTCCGTCGTCGTGGTTTTACCCGCGTCGATGTGCGCGATAATGCCGATGTTGCGAATGTTCTTCTTATCTATTTCTTTCGTGGTTGCCATAAATTTTGGTTAGGGTTTAAATTACCAGCGGTAATGCGCGAACGCTTTATTCGCGTCGGCCATCTTGTGCGTGTCTTCCCGTTTCTTGAACGAGAGCCCTTCTTTCTTGCTGGCCGAAAGCATTTCTTCCGCGAGACGGTCCGCGATGGGTTTCCCCGTTTTCTGGCGGGAGAAGCCGATCACCCAGCGCATGGCCAAGGCGACGCTGCGGTCCTGGCGGACTTCCGAGGGAACTTGATACGTCGCTCCGCCCACGCGGCGGGCGCGCACTTCAAGAAGCGGGCGAACGTTTTCGATCGCGCGGGTGAAAACGCCAAGGGCGTCTTCTCCGGATTTCTGCTTCATTTTTTCCATCGCTTCGTACACGATGCGTTCGGACAAAGATTTCTTACCGCCCAACGTCAGCTTGTTGATGAATTTCGTGACGAGGACCGATTTATAAACCGGATCTGGCGGAGTGACCGCATTTTTCTTGTCTTTTGCTTTTAAATCGCGACGAGGCATCTAGTTATTCTCCCTTAAATTATTTCGCGGCTTTCGGCATTTTCGCGCCGTATTTGGAACGGCCCTGTTTGCGATCGGTAACGCCGGCCGTGTCGAGGACGCCCCGAATAATATGGTAACGAACACCCGGCAAGTCTTTCACGCGGCCGCCGCGAATCAAGACGATCGAGTGCTCCTGGAGGTTGTGTCCGACGCCCGGAATGTAAGCCGTCACTTCGTTTCCAGTGGTCAGCTTCACGCGCGCGATTTTGCGCAGAGCCGAGTTCGGCTTCTTCGGCGTGGTCGTTTTCACTTGCGTGCAAACGCCGCGACGCTGCGGGCAGCTAACGAGCGCCGCCGATTTGGTGCGCGATTCTTGAAGGATGCGGATACCGCGGATAAGTTGGTTTGTTGTAGGCATAGTTATTTATTTTTCTCCAGCTCTTTTTCAATGAGTCCGCGTTCGTAGAAACCTGTGCCCGCGGGGATCAAGTGACCGATGATCACGTTTTCTTTGAGACCCTTCAGCGTGTCCACGCCGCCGGTCGTTGCCGCTTCCACCAAGACGCGGGTGGTTTCCTGGAAGCTCGCGGCGGAGATGAACGACTCCGACGAGAGAGAAGCCTTGGTGATTCCCAGAAGAACCGGCTGCGCTTCGGCGTGCTCAGATTTTTTCGTGGCTTTGTTTAATTTTTCGAACTTGGTCCGCGGGACGATTTCGCCGACCAAAAGGTCGGTGCCGCCGGACTTCGTGATCACGACGTTCGACAACATGCGGCGAACGATGATCTCGATGTGCTTGTCGTTGATGATAACACCCTGGAGGCGGTAGACCTCTTGGATTTCATTCACCAAAAATTCCTGAACTTCTTTCGCGCCTTTGACTTTCAAGACGTCGTGCGGGTTGATCGATCCGTCGACCAACGATTCGCCCACGCCCACGCGGTCGCCTTCATAGACGACCAAATGTTTGCCCTGGGGAACGTTATAGTCGCGCTGCAGGCCGGTTTCTTCGTTGGTCACGATGACTTTCATGCCGCCTTTCGGGGTCGTGGCCAAGCGGACCGTTCCTTCGATTTCGGAGACGACCGACGGGTTCTTCGGCTTGCGCGCCTCGAACAGCTCGGCGACGCGCGGGAGACCGCCCGTGATGTCTTTCGATTTCGAAACTTCCTGCGGAATCTTCGCGAGAATGTCGCCTTGCTTCACCTGGTCGCCGTCTTGAACCACGAGGTTCGTGTCGACCGGCAGCGGATATGTCGCGACTTTCTTGCCGCTCTTGCCGATGATGATGATCTGCGGATGGAGCGCTTCGACGCGGTGTTCGATGATCACGCGTTCAATGAGACCCGTGATGCGGTTCTTTTCTTCGTGGAGCGTCACGCCTTCGGTGACGTCTTCCAATTTCACCGTGCCTTCTTCTTCGGTGAGAATCGGCAGCGAGTACGGGTCCCACTCAACCAAGAGCGTGCCCTTCTCGACTTTGGTTCCTTCGGCAACTTTCAGACGCGCGCCGTAACGAACTTCGTAATGGCCGCGTTCTTCTCCGCCTTGTTCGCGAATGGAAATGAAGCCGTTGCGCGAAACGCAGATCTGCTGGCCTTCGCGGTTCGCGAGGGCGCGAATGCCGTGGTAGCGGACCGTGCCGTTTTCTTTGGCGGTCACTTGAGAGCGTTGAATGACGCGGCTGGCCGTACCACCGATGTGGAAGGTGCGGAGCGTCAGCTGCGTGCCCGGTTCGCCGATCGACTGCGCGGCAATGATGCCGACCGCTTCGCCGACTTCGACCATGCGGCCGGTGGCGAGGTTCAAGCCGTAGCACTGAGCGCAAACGCCGATGGTGGCTTCGCAGGTCAGAACGGAGCGGATGCGGAGGCGATCGATGCCGGCTTTGGTCAACTTCGCGGCCTGCACCGGGCTGATCATGTCGCCCAATTTAATAATGGTTTCATCGGCAAGAGGGTCCACCACGTTGTCGAGGCAGACGCGGCCGACCACGCGTTCTTCCATCGTCTCGATCACGTCTTCGCCCGATTTCAGGGTTCCGACGGAAACGCCATTGATGGTGCCGCAGTCGTCTTCGGTGACCACAATGTCGTGGCCGACGTCGATCAGGCGGCGCGTGAGATAACCGGCGTCCGCTGTTTTGAGAGCGGTGTCGGCGAGACCTTTACGGCCTCCGTGCGTTGAAATGAAGTACTCGAGGACCGAGAGACCTTCCCGGAAGTTCGAGATAACCGGGTTTTCGATGATTTCACCGACGGCACCCGTTAGTTTTTTCTGCGGCTTCTGCATCAGACCGCGCATACCGCCGAGCTGGCGGATCTGCTGACGGCTTCCGCGCGCGCCGGAGTCGGCCATCAAGAAGACCGGGTTAAATTTCTTGCCGACGCCTTTCCATTCCGCGGTGTCCTGCGCTTGCATCTGGTTGAACATTTCGTCGGAAACCGCGTCGGTGACGTGCGTCCACAAGTCGATAATTTTGTTGTAGCGCTCGGAGTCGGTGATGATACCCATCTTCGCCTGTTTGGCGATGTCCTTCACCTGGCCCAAGGCTTTCTTCACAAATTCCCCTTTCTGCAGAGGAATGTGGAAGTCCTGAACGGAGATGGACAAACCGGCTTTCGTCGCGTAGGTGTAGCCCAAGCGTTTAATATCGTCCAAGAAGATCGCGGTGCGGTACGAGCCGAGTTCGCGGTAGCAGCGGTCGACAAGACCGGACACTTCTTTCTTGGTGATGTTCGTGTTGATGTAGCCCATTTCCGTCGGGATGACGGAGTTGAAGAGCACACGGCCCACGGTGGTCCAATCTTTCCAGTTGTTCGGGTCGCCCTGAACTTTCGGGTCGACGCCTTCTTCAATCAATTTGTTGATGCCGGCGACTTTAACGCGGGCATGGAGGCTGACGTTTTCGTTCTGGTACGCGGAAACAACTTCGTCGCGCGAGGAGAAATAACGGCCCTCGCCGAGAACGCCGCGTTTCATTTTCGTCATGTACGCCACGCCGAGAATCATGTCCTGGGACGGAACCGCAATCGGTTTGCCCGAGGCCGGCGAAAGGATGTTGTTGGTCGAGAGCATGAGCAGCTTCGCTTCGAGTTGCGCTTCGAGCGAAAGCGGCACGTGAACGGCCATCTGGTCTCCGTCGAAGTCGGCGTTGAAGGCCGAGCAGGTGAGCGGATGCAGCTGAATGGATTTGCCTTCGATCAAGACCGGCAAGAACGCCTGAATACCAAGACGATGCAGGGTGGGTGCGCGGTTCAGCATGATCGGGAGATCTTTGGTCACTTGTTCGAGAATGTCCCACACTTCCGGCTTCACGCGTTCAAGCATGCGTTTGGCGGCTTTGAGGGTAACGTTCTCGCGCTTCATGAGCTCGCGAATAATAAAGGGTTTGAAAAGTTCGAGCGCCATTTCCTTCGGCAATCCGCACTGATGAAGCTTCAGTTTCGGACCGACGACGATAACCGAGCGGCCTGAATAGTCCACGCGTTTACCGAGAAGGTTCTGGCGGAAACGGCCCTGCTTGCCTTTCAAAATATCGGACAAGGATTTAAGCGGACGGCCTCCGGCACCAACCACAACTTTGCCGCGGGCGCCGTTTTCGATGAGGGCGTCCACCGCTTCCTGGAGGAGGCGTTTTTCATTGTGAATCATGACTTCCGGCGCGCGCAACGATTCGATGTGCTTCAAACGGTTGTTGCGGTTGATGATGCGGCGGTACAAGTCGTTAAGATCTGAGGTAGCGAAACGGCCGCCTTCCAAGGGAACGAGCGGACGCAGATCCGGCGGAATCACCGGCAGGACGTTCAGTACCATCCATTCCGGACGGCTCTTCGAGTGCATGAAACCTTCGACGATGCGCAAACGCTTAATCAGCTTGTTGCGTTCGGCTTCGGATTCGATTTCGTCAAAACGTTTGCGGACCCATTTCACTTCGTCGGGAAGAACGATCCGCTCGAGAAGCTGCTGGATCGCGGAGGCGCCGATGCCGGCTTTCAGCTTGTCGCCGTATTCCTGACGGGCTTTGTGATATTCCTCGTCGGTGAGAAGCTGTTTCGCGTCAAACTTTACTTTGCCGTCGTCGCCCTTTAAATCTTCGAGGACAACGTAACGCGCGTAATAAATGATTTTTTCAAGATCCGTCAGACGGATGCCGAGGAGCGAGCCGATGCGCGACGGGGCTTTGCGCAAGTACCAAACGTGGGCCACGGGGACCGCGAGCTCGATGGAGCCCATGCGTTCACGACGGACGCGGGATTCGGTGACTTCGACGCCGCAGCGATCGCAGACGACGCCTTTGTATTTCACATATTTGTATTTGCCGCAGGCGCATTCCCAGTCACGGACCGGTCCGAAAATGCGTTCGCAGAACAAGCCGTCGCGCTCCGGTTTGAACGTGCGGTAATTGATGGTTTCCGGCTTGCGCACTTCGCCGTGCGACCACGAGCGCATTTCTTCCGGGCTCGCGACGGAGAGACGGATCGCGTCGAAGTCGTTGAAGTTGATGGTGGGCATGCCCTTTTTCTTGGCGCCCTTCGGGAGGTCTTTTTTCTTGTCGGCTAGCATCATGTCCATAGTCGTCATTCCCTCCGTTATTCTTTCGGCGCGGCGGCAGGAACTTCCTGCGGCTGCGACTCATCAGTGACAGCCGACGCGGGAGCCGCGGCGCCGTCTTTTTGGCGAAGCAACTCGACGTTCACGCCGAGCGATTGCAGTTCGCGGACCAACACTTTGAACGATTCCGGGATGCCGGCTTCAGCGGCCGCTTCCCCGCGGATGATCGCTTCGTACATTTTCGTACGGCCGTTCGCATCGTCCGATTTAACGGTTAAAAATTCCTGCAGGATGTGCGCGGCGCCGTAACCTTCGATGGCCCACACTTCCATTTCGCCGAAGCGCTGACCGCCGAACTGCGCTTTGCCGCCGAGAGGCTGGCGGGTAATGAGCGAGTACGGACCGGTGGAGCGAGCGTGCATCTTGTCTTCCACCATGTGCGCGAGCTTCAGCATGTACATGACGCCGACGGTGACTTTTTCTGAGAAGGCTTCACCGGTGCGTCCGTCATAAAGCGTGTAATCGACATAATCGCCGGGCAAGAATTCTTTGCGCATGCCGTCGGCGACGAGTTTGTCTTTCGCCTGGCGGACCGCGTCGAGAACCTGTTCTTCTTTCGCGCCGTCGAACACAGGGGTCACCATCTGGACGTCCAGAACCATACCGGCCCATCCGAGCATGACTTCGAGAAGCTGGCCGACGTTCATACGCGACGGAACGCCGAGCGGCGACAAGACGACGTCGACCGGGCGGCCATCGGGCATGTACGGCATGTCTTCCGGCGCCATGATCTTGGCGACGACACCTTTGTTGCCGTGGCGGCCGGCGAGCTTGTCGCCGACTTGAACTTTGCGTTTGGTGGCCACAAAAACTTTGACCACGCGGTTAACCGTCACCGGGAGTTCATCCCCGTCTTTCAAACTTTCCTTGTTGCGGGCGGCCTGGAGGCGAGCCTCGCCTTCCATTTTCTGCGCGAGAGCTTTCGCTTCTTCGCGGCCGTCAGCGGCTTCTTTCGATGATATTTCCTTCTTCTCGAGCTGATCATCGATGCGAGCCAAGCGCTCTTTCTTCATGTTGCGGATCCATTCGACTTTCTGTTCGAGCTCTTCGTCGTTGTCCTTCACGCGCTTGTTTTCTTCTTTTTTCGTCAAACGCTCTTTGCGGACGAACGAACGGGTCGCGATGACTTTACCGGTGGTGCCCGGCGGAACGCGCAAGGAGGCGTCCATAACGTCTTCGGCTTTTTTACCGAAGATCACTTTCAACAGACGTTCTTCCGGAGTGATCTGCTGCTCGCCTTTCGGGGCAACCTTGCCGACCAAGATGTCGCCGGGGCGGACTTCAGCGCCGGGACGGATGATGCCGTTCTCGTCCAAGTTGACGAGCGCTTCGGCGCCCACGTTCGGAATGTCGCGGGTGATTTCTTCGGCGCCCAATTTGGTGTCGCGGGCTTCGATCTGGAATTCGGAAATGTGCACGGAGGTGAAAAGGTCTTCGCGGACGAGGCGCTCGGAGAGCAGGATCGCGTCTTCGAAGTTATAGCCTTCCCACGGCATGAACGCCACGGTGAGGTTTTTGCCGAGAGCGAGTTCGCCGCCCTGCGTGGAAGGTCCGTCGGAGATGACGTCGCCTTTCTTCACCTTGTCGCCGACTTTCAAGAACGGGATCTGATTAACCATCGTATCTTGGTTCGAGCGGGCGTATTTGAGCAAATAGTAGATGTCCACGTCGCCGTCGTCGGTGAAAATCGCCATCTGGTTGGACCAAACGGAGCTGACGACGCCCGAGCGACGAGCAGTAATGGCCGCGCCGGAGTCGCGGGCCACATTGGCCTCGGCGCCGGTCGCGACGCGCGGCGCGTCGGAAACGAGCAGCGGTACAGCCTGGCGTTGCATGTTCGAACCCATGAGCGCGCGGTTCGCGTCATCGTGTTCCAAGAACGGGATGAGCGCGGTGGAAATCGAGACGACCTGCGTCGGCGCGATGTCCATATAGTGAATGTCGTTCGGGTTCTTCTGCGGGAAGTCGCCGCGCAAACGGCAGGCAACGACGTCGGTGGCAAATTTATTCTTATTGTCGAGCGGCGCGTTGGCCTGAGCGACGGTGTATTCATCCTCGCGATCGGCGGTCAAGAAATCGACTTTATCGGTCACTTCGCCTTTCTGCACCGCGCGGTACGGGGATTCAATTAAGCCGTACTGGTTGATGCGGGCGTAGCACGCCATCGATACAATGAGACCGATGTTCGGACCTTCCGGCGTTTCAATCGGGCAAACGCGGCCGTAATGCGTGTGGTGCACGTCGCGCACTTCGAAGCCGGCGCGCTTGCGGTGTAAACCGCCCGGACCGAGGGCGGACAAGCGGCGTTTGTGTGTGAGTTCTGAAAGCGGGTTCGTTTGGTCCATAAACTGCGAAAGCTGGCTGGAGCCAAAGAATTTGCGGGCGGCCGCGGCGACGGGAGCGGTGTTCAAAACACCACGAGGTGTCGGGTTCGGCTCATCCTGCAGGTTCATGCGATCGCGGGCCATGCGGGCCATCTGGGCCATGCCGGCGCGGATCTGATTCTCAAGAAGTTCGCCGACGCCACGAACGCGGCGGTTGCCGAGATGATCGATGTCGTCGATTTCGATTTTGATTTTATCGTCGCCTTCACCGAGCGTGGCCAAGCCGTTGTTCAAGGCGATCACATATTTCAGCGTGACGATGATGTCTTCGAGAGCGAGCGTGCGGCGGCGTTCATTGGGGACTTCGAAATTGAAACCTTTGCGTTTGGCGAGGTCGTTGAAGAGCGGTGCGAGCTTGCGATTGATTTTATAGCGGCCGACTTTCGTGAAGTCATAATGGCGAATGGACTTGAACAACAGCGTGTCCATGTAGTTCTCCGCCTGTTCCGGAACGATGAATTCCTGAGAGCGAACGATGCGGTAAATGGCATGGATGGCTTCTTTGCGGGTTCTGACCGGGTCTTTCGCCAGGGTGTTGCGGATCGCAACGTCGTTCAACGCCGGGTCGGTGATGATCACTTTAACGGCTTTGATTTTCTTTTCCTGGAAGCGAATGACCGCTTCTTTGGAAATTTCCTGGTTGGCTTCGAGCAAAACTTCGCCCGAGTCCGTTTCCACCACGTCTTCCGCGAGAACGCGTCCGGCCAAATCGCCGGCCTGGGACTGCGGGTTCAGGGATTCGGTGTCGTAGAAAAGCGCGAGGATCTGCGCGGTCGATTCAATGCCCGCCGCACGCAGAAGCGTGGTCGCCGGGAATTTGCGCTTCTTGTCGATGCGCACGTAAATCACGTTGTTCAAGTCGAATTCGAATTCAACCCAAGCGCCGCGATACGGAATGATGCGGGCGAAGAAAAGGCTCTTGCCGTAGGACGAGATGCTTTTTTCTTCGTCTTCTTCAAAAATAACGCCCGGCGAGCGGTGCAGCTGGCTGACCACGACGCGTTCCGCGCCGTTGATCACGAAGGAAGCCGTGTCGCTCATCAGGGGAAGTTCGCACAAATACACTTCTTGTTCGGTCAAAACTTTCGGCTTGCCTGAAGGCTGGCGATGGACCAAACGCAGCACGGCTTTAAGGGCCGAGGTGAAGCTCGCGTCTTTATCGATCGCTTCTTCGAGCGTGTGTTTTGGCGTGCTCAAGTTGTACTGGACGAATTCGAGAGCCAGGCTCTCGTCACCATTGATAATGGGGAAAATATCCATGAACGCCGCTTGCAGGCCCTGAACTTTTCGCTCTTTCGGAGCGACGTCAGACTGCAGAAAGTCCCTGTACGAGGCTCTCTGCATGTCCAGCAAATACGGCAACCCAATAACGGGTTTAATTTTGGCGAAGGATATTTTCTTCAAAGGTCCCTCCAATAAATTATGCGGCTACGGCTAACGTCGTGTGCTTTGAGTCGTTGTTATTTGATTTCGACGGTGGCGCCGGCTTCAACAAGTTTCTTCTTGAGTTCTTCGGCGGTTTTCTTGTCGACGTTTTCTTTGACCGGTTTCGGCGCGCCTTCAACGAGGTCTTTCGCTTCCTTGAGACCGAGACCCGTGAGTTCGCGGACAACTTTAATGGCCTGAATTTTGTTCGCACCAGCGCCCGTCAAGACAACCGTGAATTCGGTTTTCTCTTCAGCGGGGGCTCCGGCGGCAGCTCCACCAGCGGCGGGCGCAGCGGCGACGGCCACAGGGGCGGCGGAAATTCCATATTTGGTTTCGATCGCTTTAACGGCTTTGTTGATGTCGAGAATCGTCCATTTGTCCAACGATTCAACGAATTCGTCTACGGTAACTTGTGCCATGGTATTTCTCCTTTATCAACTATGCGCCCTTAAGTTGCAGCGATAGCGCCCCCGCTTTGTCGGCGGGGATCATTTTTGATTTGAAAATTTATGCTGCCGGGGTCGTTTCTTTCTTCTTGGCCAGAGCGGTTAGGCTCGCGTGCAATCCACGCAGAGGTTCGTTCATCGTAGCCAGGAGGGTCTGAAGCGGGCTTTGCAGGCGTGCCAAGAGGGTGGAGAGAAGAACCTCACGGCTGGGAAGGTTGGCGACGCTCTTGAAATCTTGAGCTGTCATCGCGCTTCCGAACGCATGCGCGCCTTTGACTTTTAAATTTTTGTGGTCTTCGCTGTACTTGAAAAGAACTTTACCGATGCCGGCGAAGTCATTGCCGTCATAAACGATTGCGGACGGGCCCTTGAGTTCGTTGTCGAGGCCGGTGCGGCCGAGATTTTTGAGGATAATTTTGGCGAGGCGGTTCTTAACGACTTTGTATTTGGAGCCCATCGGCGCCAGTTTCGCGCGGATCTCGTTCAGCTCAACGGTCGTCAGGCCTTTGTATTCGGTAACGACGACATGCTGAGAGCCCTTGAGCTCTTCAGCGAATTTTTCAACGAATTCTATATTGGCTACGTTTGGCATTTTCTATCCCTTAAAACTCAATATTCAGTCCGATCGAAACCGCTTCCTCATCTGCGAACGACGCTTCAACGATCAAACTTTCTTTTTGAAAAAATTCGTACTTCAGCCCCACAAACGGGCTCCATTCCACTTTGTTGCCGTACAACTTGCCGTTTGTCGTGCGGTCCAAAATCCGCGTTTCGACGTAGCTTGTTTTCAAGCCACCGTACGGCTCAAACTTGCTCCACTTCTTGCTGATGTTGACCGCAGCCTGAAACTCATCCTGCACAAACCGCTCATTCAACGCGCTGCCGACCCCGTTTGAGGTTAACCATTCAAAATCAACGGCCTGCCGCACATACGACAAATCCAGCGCCACACCCAAGCTCACAGCCGTTACCGGCGTTCCGTTCAAGCGCACACCGAAACCGATTTGGTGACCGTCCGACTGCGCTTCGTGCTTATTTACAAACGTGCTAGATCCAACTTCAAGTGTGTAGTCGCGAAGAACGCCGTACATCAGCCGGTAGTGCATTCCGTCTCCGGGGCGCACCGTCAATATCACGCCGGTGGCTTCGTGCTCCGCTTCAAAATCCAATTCGGTCGAGCCGTTCTTAATCCGCGGCTCCGAGTCTTCCGTTTTTCCGTAGGCCGCGACGCTCCAGCTTTTTGATTCCATGATGTCCGCGGAGGACATCAATTCGCTTGCGCCGACCAGTCTAGAGACAGAAATAGCCAAAACAAAAAACACACCACTTTTTATCAATCGTCTCATCGTCGACGGTGTATTTTTTGTTTGGGCCAAGTTAAAAGACCTCTATGTTTATAATGTCTTATTGTCTCAAAGGAACCAGTGCTGGCAACGATCTACTCTTCCAATCCCTTGCGAGATAAGTACCATCGACCCTGAAGAGCTTAACTGCCGTGTTCGGAATGGGAACGGGTGTGACCTCTTCGGACTCATCACCAGCACTCGTTCCTCTGAGAAATCTGATCTAACTTAGAAAATTAAAAGAACCAAGCGTCGCTTCATTAATACGGTAAAGTTTCACGACCTATTAGTACTGGTAAGCTCCACGTGTTGCCACGCTTCCACATCCAGCCTATCAATGCAGTAGTCTACTGCAGATCTTTAGTGCCCTTGCGGGCAAGGAGTTCTAATCTTGGGATGGGCTTCACGCTTAGATGCTTTCAGCGTTTATCCCGACCGCGCTATAGCTACCCAGCGATGCTCTTGGCAGAACAACTGGTACACCAGAGGCGCGTCCGTCCCGGTCCTCTCGTACTAAGGACAGCCACCCTCAAAACTCCAACGGCCATGGTAGATAGAGACCGTACTGTCTCACGACGTACTGAACCCAGCTCACGTACCGCTTTAATGGGCGAACAGCCCAACCCTTCCCACCAGCTGCAGCGGGAGGATGCGATGAGCCGACATCGAGGTGCCAAACCGGATCGTAGATATGGGCTCTTGGATCCGATAAGCCTGTTATCCCCGGGGTAGCTTTTATTCGTTGAGCGACGGCAATTCCACATTCAAACCGCCGGATCACTAGGCCCTGCTTTCGCATCTGCTTGGGATGTCTCCCTCACAGTCAAGCTGGCTTCTGTCCTTGCACTCGACACCTGATTTCTATTCAGGCTGAGCCAACCTTTGGACGCCTCCGTTACAATTTAGGAGGCCACCGCCCCAGTCAAACTGCCAAGCTGTCAATGTCCTCCGGCCCGATTCAGGGCACAGAGTTAGCATCGCAAAACCAGAAGGGTGGTATTTCAAGGGTGCCTCCACCCTGGCCAAAACCAAGGTTTCAAAGGCTCCCACCTATCCTACGCATCCAGTCCCGCAATGCATTAACAACATACAGTAAAGCTCCACGGGGTCTTTTCGTCTAACCACAGCTAATCCGCGTCTTCACGGATACCACAATTTCGCCGAGCCTCTGGTTGAGACAGGGATCTCTTTGTTACGCCATTCGTGCAGGTCGGAACTTACCCGACAAGGAATTTCGCTACCTTAGGACCGTTATAGTTACGGCCGCCGTTTACTGGGGCTTAAGTTCAATGCTTCTAGGTTACCCTATGACATTTCCCCTTGACCTTCCAGCACCGGGCAGGCGTCAGACCCTATACTTCATCTTGTGATTTCAGCAGAGTCCTGTGTTTTTGTTAAACAGTCACGAGACCCATTTCTCTGCAACCTCTCGTTCTCCTTGCCCTGTACGGACTTAGAGTAATAGAGGCCTCCCTTTTCCCGAAGTTACGGGAGTAATTTGCCGAGTTCCTTAACCAGAGTTCTCTCGCGCGCCTTAGTATATTCAACTCGCCCACCTGTGTCGGTTTACGGTACGGACACATGGCACATTCACTACGGAGGTTTTCTTGGCAGCGTGGTGCATCCACTTCTCCAGGTTTGACCCCAGATCGAAATCATGTCTCGAGGTTAATGACCGCACGGATTTACCTATGCAATCCCTCTACGCACTTTAACCCGCACGACCAACGGCGGGATGGATTTCCCTTCTACGACTCTCCTTAGCTATAACACATGCCACATGGTTCAGGAATATTAACCTGATGCCCTATCGACTACGCCTTTCGGCCTCGTCTTAGGATCGACTTACCCTGAGCTGACGAACATTGCTCTAGGAAACCTTGGGCTTGCGGCGTGTGGGATTCTCACCCACATTATCGCTACTTATTCCGACATCCTCACTTGTCACCACTCCAGTACTCCTCACGGTATACCTTCATTGCAGATGACAACGCTCCCCTACCACTAGTAAAGCAATAAATTGCTTTCTTAATTCGTGACTTCGGTATCATGCTTAGCCCCGTTGATTTTCGGCGCAGATTCACTTGACTGGTGAGCTGTTACGCACTCTTTAAAGGGTGGCTGCTTCTAAGCCAACCTTCCAGCTGTCTCGGTAAATCCACATCCTTATCCACTTAGCATGAATTTTGGGACCTTAGTCGACGATCTGGGTTGTTTCCCTTTTGCGCACGAAGCTTAGCCCTCGCGCACTGACTGCCACGCTCATAGTTATGGGTATTCGGAGTTTGGTTAACTTCGGAACCGGGGTTACCAGCCCTACATTATCCAGTGCTCTACCCCCCACAACAAACGCGTGACGCTAGTCCTAAAACTATTTCGGGGAGAACCAGCTATCACCAAGTTCGATTGGCCTTTCACCCCTATACCCAGCTCATGCAGAAGTTCTTCAACACTCAACGCTTCGAGCCTCCACCGTGTTTTACCACGGCTTCACTCTGTCCAGGTATAGATCACTTGGATTCGGGTCTAATAATGCAAACATAGTCGCCCTATTCGGACTCGCTTTCGCTATGGCTTCGTCCCCGCCTTTCAGCGAAGACTTAACCGGGCTTGCACCATTAACTCGCCGGATCATTCTTCAACAGGCACGACGTCGGGCATTCCATCTTGCGATGGCATAGCCCTCCGACTGCTTGTAAACATACGGTTTCAGGTTCTTTTTCACTCCCCGTCAGGGGTACTTTTCACCTTTCCCTCGCGGTACTTGTTCACTATCGGTCGTCAGAGAGTATTTAGCCTTAGAGGGTGGTCCCCCTAACTTCCTGCCAAGTTTCACGTGCTCGACAGTACTTTGGCCTCTTCCACAAGTCCAATCTCTTTCGCTTACAGGATTGTCACCTTCTATGATCGGCCGTTCCAGGCCGTTCAGCTAGAGTTGGATTGCTCACTTGTCCCCATTAAAGGGAGGTAGGGCCGTAACACCCTGGTGCACGCACCAAGGTTTAGGCTTTTCCGCTTTCGCTCGCCACTACTGACGGAATCTCAATTGATTTCTTTTCCTCCGGGTACTGAGATGTTTCACTTCCCCGGGTTGCCTACCGACTGCTATCAACCCGATTGCTCGAGCTCTTTACAGCCGGTCGATACGTTTTACAACGTAACAGGTTTCCCCATTCGGACATCCACGGATCAAAGGCAGCTTGCGCCTCCCCGTGGCTTATCGCAGCTAGCCACGTCCTTCATCGACTTCTGACGCCAAGGCATTCACCGTACGCTCTTTGTTTCTTAAGCCGCATTAATGAATAAAACACACTCCGAAATTAAGAAGTGTGTTCTTAAGACGCTTGGTTCTTCTAATTCTCTTTAGTTAGATTTTCGCTTGGCTTCTCTCCCCCTGAGGCCGTTTACGCCCTTTCGGGACCAACGTGCTCGCGGGAGCTTCGCGAAAATAAGACATTATGTTAAAGATCAAAAAAATTGATTTACGTCGACACTATGCGTGTGAAGCTCAGTAGTTATTTTCTGCAGAAAAGCATGGACCCTGGTGGGATCGAACCACCGACCTTACGCTTATCAAGCGTACGCTCTAACCAGCTGAGCTAAGGGTCCGTGGAGCTGATCGGGATTGAACCGACGACCTCCTGCTTGCAAAGCAGGCGCTCTCCCAGCTGAGCTACAGCCCCAATCTTGCGATTTCGTCGGGTCAGCCCCAAACAAAAAAATGTTAAAGGGCGAAAATAAATACGTAAGCGAGTGTGTGCTCTTGCCGTCAAGGATCGACCTATTTTTT